>JBIPMO010000074.1:0-12066 GCA_044369085.1 Phycisphaerales bacterium | reverse complement strand
ACAGGACGACATCCGCTGGAACAGCCGCGGGCACTTCTTCGGCGCCGCGGCCCAGGCGATGCGGCGGATCCTCATCGATCAGGCCCGGTCGCGCGGAAGGGTGAAGCGCGGCGGAGGAGCCGTCCGAGTCGAGCTCGATGACCACATCGCGTCCGATGACCCGCCATCGACCGACCTGATCGCGCTCGACGAGGTGCTGGATGAGCTGGAGAAGTTCGACCGCCGCAAGTGGCAGGTCGTGATGCTGCAGTACTTCGCCGGCCTGAACTTCGAGGAGACCGGCGCCGCTCTGGGGATCTCGCCATCGACCGTGCGCAACGACTGGACCTTCGCCAAGGCCTGGCTGCTGCGGCAGATGGACACCGCGGCAAAGCGCGAGGATGCCGGCCGGCGCGAGGGCGGCGCGTGACCCCCGAGCGCCAGGAACTGATCGAGCGGATCTTCCTGGAAGCCGTCGAACTCGACCGGGCATCGGTGGCGGCGCACCTCGACCGAAGCTGCGGTGATGACCAGGAGCTTCGCCGCGAGGTCGAGTCGCTGCTCGGATATTCTTCGCGAGCCGAGAAGTTCCTTGACCATCAGGAACTGGTGGAACTCACCCCCGCCCTGGTGCGCCCGCTCGATGAAACGCTGGTCGCCGGGACGATGGTGGGGGAGTACCGGATCGAGCGCATCCTGGGCACCGGCGGCATGGGGGTCGTGTACATCGCGACGCAGGACAGACCCCGGCGAACGGTGGCGCTGAAGCTGGTGAACGCGCTGATCGCCTCGCCGAGCGTGCGGCGACGATTCGAGCTCGAGGCCGAGGTGCTCGGCCGGCTCCAGCACCCGGGGATCGCGCAGGTGTTCGAGGCCGGGGCGGCTCACGTCGGCGGCGGGGGGGAGGTCCGCAGGCCATTCATCGCGATGGAACTCGTTGACGGCCCGCCGATCACCGAGCACTGCGAGTCCCAGGCGCTGGGGACGCACGACCGCATGCGGCTGCTCATCAAGATCTGCCAGGCCGTGCAGCACGCGCACCAGCGTGGCGTGATCCACCGCGATCTCAAGCCCGCGAACATCCTGGTCACCGCGGACGGTCAGCCCAAGATCCTGGACTTTGGCGTGGCGCGGGCCACCGATGTCGGGCATCACCTCACGACGATCGCGACCGGGATCGGCCAGATCATCGGCACCCTGTCGTACATGAGCCCCGAGCAGGTGCTCGGCAACCCCCGCGATATCGACACGCGCACGGATGTGTACTCGTTGGGGGTGATCCTGTTCGAGCTGCTCGCCAAGCGGCTGCCGCTCGATGTGTCTGGTCGGTCGCTCCCCGAGGCGGTCCGCGCCATCCGCCAGGACGATCCCACGCGCCTGAGCAGCGTGAGCAGGATCTTCCGCGGGGACCTCGACACGATCGCGTCCAAGGCACTCGAGAAGGACAAGTCCCGGCGGTACCAGTCGGCCGCCGAACTGGGGGAAGACCTGCAGCGGTTCCTGGATGGTCGCCCGATCTTCGCCAAGGACGATTCGGCGTTCTATGTGCTGCGCAAGCAGCTGCGGAGGTACCGCGGCGCGGTGGTCGTGGCTTCGAGCATCCTGGTGGCGCTGGTGGGCTTCGCGATCTACGCGGCCAATCAGGCCAGAGTCCAGCGGCGCCTGGCGGAACTGGAGCGCTCGGCACGCGTCGAGGCCGACAACGCCCGCGACATGGCCTCGGCCCGGGCCGCCGAGCTGCGCAAGAGCCTGTACGTCAGCGCGATCGGATTCGCCCAGGCCGCGTACGGGGCCCACGACACCCTGCGCATGCGGCGCGTGCTCGAAACGTGCCCCGAGGATCTCCGCGGGTGGGAATGGAGATTGCTGCGGGCCGCGTCCGACACGAGTGCGACGGCCGTCCCGCTGCCGGCGGTGGACTGGCGGACAGCCATCTCGACCGACGGAAAGAGCTTCGCGCTCATGACGGCGGGGAACCCGCCCAAGATCATGGACACCGCGTCGGGCGTGTGCATCGCTTCATTGAAGGCTAATGACTCGTATGACCTTGGCGCGTGCTTCTCGGAGGACGGTGAAACGCTCGTGCTCGGGGACCTTCATGGGCGCCTCCGCATCGCGTGCCTGCGCACGTGCGAGGAACGCTTCTTACCGGTGAACGATCAGATGTTCGTCAGGCCGCTCGCGATGGTCCCGCGGCTCGGCGCTGTCGCGATGCAGTTCGCCGTTGCGCCCGGCGAGGACGAGGTCCGCCTCATCAGCCTGGAGGACGGGAGCACCCTATCCCGCCTTGGAACGGGGAACCTGAACAACATCGCGGTTTCGCCCGATGGTGGGCTCGTTGCGATCGGCGGCTTCGACGGTGAGGTCTGGGTCGCACCCTCCGACGGATCGCGCGAAAGAGTCGAGTTGTTCCGGCACGAGAGCGTGGTCCGCGGCCTCGCGTTCTCTCCCGACGGAAAGACCCTCGCGTCCGCGAGCGCGGATGGATCGGTCGCGCTGATCCCCCTCGACGGCAGCGGAGCAAATCGCTACCAAATCTTTGACAACAAGGCCACCGCGCTCGCGTGGCGCCCCGATGGCAGGTTTCTCGCCGTCGGTGGCACCGAGGGTGTCATCCAGATCCTTGACCCCGCCGATGGGGCCATCGTCTCGACACTGATGGGCCATGGCGGATGGACCCGCATGCTCGCGTGGAACCTGGAGAACGACACGCTCATATCGGTGTCGGGGGATCACTCGATCCGAACCTGGCGCACCCCCGAGGTGCCGCACCAGCCGCGGTACACATCCAACAAGGGCTTCGGGGCGGGTGCCTGGAGCCTGTCGGGCGACCGCGTGTTCCTGGGAGACCTCGTCGGCCGGATCGTCAGCCTGCGGGCTCGGGACCTCGGCGATCGACGCGTCCTGGCCGACCTGGGCCAGTACGTCACCGAGATCGAACTCTCGCCCGACGGAGGGCTCCTCGCCGCGAGCGCCGAGAACGGGCGAATCGCCGTGATCGATCTCGCGAGCGAGAAGATCGTGGCTCAGTGGCGCTCCCCCGCCAACCGCGCGATTGATCTTGACTTTGACCCCACCGGGACGCGGCTGCTGCTGGGCAGCGACACGCCCGGCATGACCATCTGGGAGGCGCGGACCGGCCGCCTGCTCACGCACGTGAAGAGCTTCCCCTCCGCGGTGATACGCGGCGACTGGTCCACCGACGGCACGCTGATCGCCGCGGCCTACTACGACAACGTCGTCCGATTGCACGACGCCGCCGATGGGCGCGTTGTGCGAGAGCTCTACGGGCCCAACCTGTGGATCGCAGAGGTGCGCTTCGTCGAGCACGACGCCAAGGTGATGGCATCGTCCGACGATGGGAATGTCTACGTCTGGGACGTCGCCCAGGGGGGGAAGCCGCGGATCGTCGCCGCGCAGGTGCGCGGCGTTTACGGCCTGTCGCTCTCGCCCGATGGCAAGCGCCTCGCGACCGGGGGCTTCGACAATACGTTCCGCGTCGTGGACTTCGAGACCGGCGAGGAACTGCTGATGTTCCGCCGTCACAGCGGCGCGGTGTGGGTCGCGGAGTTCAGCCCGGATGGGTCACGCATCCTGAGCGCCGCCAGCGACGGCAGCGCCGTGATCTGGGGCGCTCCGCTCGAAAGCGGAGAGCGCGAGGCAGCGGAGCGCATCGGCCCCGTGGTCAAAGCGCATTGAAAGCACGGGCCGAGCGATCGGCATCCCTCCGAGCACGCCGATGTGCCGCACGAGCTTGACCCAGTCCTTCTCGGTGGTCACCAGCCCGGAGGCTCCGGTCGATCTCGCGGACGCCGCCAGACACACCGCATCGGCATCGCTCCATGGATGGTGGTCACGCCGGACCTCGGTGTGCGTGATGCTCGCTCCGGCGGCGCGCAGAGCGCTCAAAAACGGCCCCGGGTTCCCGATCGCGCACGCCGCGACAACCGCCCGCCCGCGGAGCCACGCGACGTCTTCGCGGCCATCATTCACACGCAGCCCGTCCCAGGAGTGGCGAGCGTGCGCGAGCGGAGCACGACCGGTCACGCGGCCGACGGACGCGATCAGGCCCTCCCGGGACTCCGCGCTCGCCGCCTCGCAGTGGGTCAGGACGACGGCCGAGGCCCGCCGCAGCGACTCGACCGGCTCGCGCAGCCAACCGGCGGGCAGGCACCGGTCGGCAAAGGGATCGCGCGTGCAATCGATGAGCACGATGTCCGTCTCGCGGGCGATCTGGCGGTGCTGGAAGCCGTCATCCAGCACCACGCAGTCGATCTCGTGATGCTCGATGAGCGGCCGGATCCCCGCGGCGCGGTCCGGCTGCGCGACCACCGGCACGCTCGGGAACACGGCGCGGTACTCCGCCTCCTCATCCGACTGGTTCCCCGGGCGCTTCGCGTAGCCGCGCATCGCGATGCACGGGCGGCGCTCGGCGTGCAGCAGCCAGCGCACGATCGCCGCGACCATCGGCGTCTTGCCCGTCCCGCCAACGCTGAGATTGCCGATGCTGATCACCGGAACGCCGAGCTTCATCACGCCACGCCCCGCGTCGAACGCCCTGTTCCGCCCGGCCACCACCGCGCGATAGATCGGCTCGGCGAGCGGCCCGAGCGGGAACGGCAAGGGCGGGCGCTGCGCGGCTTCACTCTTCATCGCCCGCTCCTGGTAACCGGTCCGCGACCGCCCTCGCCGCCGCGCCCGGCTTCTTCACGCGGATCGGCGCGGCGAGCGAGAGCCTCAGCTCGCGCCGCGCTGCCCGCAGCAGACGCAGCGTGTTGAACGCATCCACGATCGCCAGGCAGACGCTCAGCGTGACCAGGCCCATCACCGCGAGCCACACCAGCGCCCACTCGCGCGGGTGTCGCTCGCTCGACAGCAGCGACAGCCCGGCCGCCATCAGCGGCAGCAGCACCAGCATGAGAGCCGCGTTCACCAGCCGGATTCGCTTGCGGCTCGATGGGTGGTCCGACCGCCCCAGCGCGCGGCCGTGCCACGCCACCGCGAGCATCAGAAGCAGCATCGCTGGAAGCACCAGCCAGGCGGGCATGAGCGGGTCCGCGACGATTCAGAATCCTCCTTCGCTTGGCCATGAGTCGGACGGGGGATCAAGCGTCGGGCCAGGGGCGCTCGCCGGCCGATCGCCATGCACCAGCAGTGTTCGCAGGATCGGCGCGATCCGTTGCATCGGCAGCCCCATGATGGTCCCTGAATCTCCTTCAAACTCGATCGGCCAGCCATCGGCCAGACGCTCCGACAGGTTGTAGCCTCCGGCCTTTCCGCGCCACTCACCCGAGGCGATGTACACCCCGATGCGTTCCTTGCCGATGTCGCCGACACGGACCCGAGCGTCATCCACAAGCACGCGACGCCGCTCGCTCGTCAGGATCGCCACCCCCGTCAGCACGCGGTGCGACCCGCGCGCCAGACGCTCGATGATCGAGCCCGCTTCGGCCTCGCTCGCGGGCTGCCCGATGACCACTCCATCCTTCACCACGATGGTGTCCGCCGACAGCAGCACGACCGATGAAGGGACGGGGGCCCCCTCACCGAAGAACTTCCTGCACGCCGCCCGTGCCTTGAGGTAGGCCAGCCCGGCGGTCCAATGCTCAGGGGTGACTGAGGCACCGATGCGCAGCGGCCCGTCATCGATCCCGGGCCCGCTCGCATCGTGCGCGAACCCCGCCTGCGCCAGCAGCGCCCGGCGCCGCGGCGAGGTGCTCGCCAGCACAAGCCTGCGGATCGCGCTCATCGACCCGCTCCAGCAGGGGCCGGCGGCACAGCCCGATCCAGCCGCTCGATGCACGCTTCGGCGACGCGCTTCACGGTGATCTGCTCCATCGCGGCGCGGCCCAGCGATTCGTTCTTGTGCTCGTTCCCGCCCGGCGGTGTGGCCATCTGAATTACATCCTGCTCGCGCCGGTATGGCCCGACCAGATCGACCCGTGTCGGCCCGTAGAGCGCCACCAGCGGGCGATCAAAGCCGACCGCCATGTGCACCGCGGCCGAGTCGTTCGCCACCACCAGCGCCGATCCCTCGATCACGGCCAACAATCCGCCGACGCTCGTGGTTCCCACCAGATCGATGACTCGCGGGTCGTCTCGCGAGAGCTCCAGCATCGCCCCGCACTGATCGCGCTCTCCTGGCCCGCCCACCACCGCCACCCGCGACACCGCGCTGTGCGCCAGCAACTCGCGCGACACCGCCGCGAAGCGATCCGCGGGCCAGCGCTTCCCCGCCCACGCGCTCGTGGGCGCCACCACCGCGTACCGCTCGCCGCGCAGGCGATCATCGACGCTCGCCCGGTCCGCGACACTCGTGTAGAGCCGCATGTCCCGCGTTGAGGGCACGCCCGCCGCCTCGACCAGCGCCAGCATGCGATCGACCGTGTGCATGCTCCGGGGCACATCGATCCGCTGCGTCAGCCCCAGCCACCCCAGCTCGCGGGCGTCGCTGAAGCCCACTCGCCGCTCGGCCCCGGTGACCCACGCAAAGAACCCGCTCCGCCCGAGGCCCTGGCAGTCGTAGACGTGGTCGTATCCCGCGCGGGCCAGCCCCCGCAGGAAGCCCAGCAGAGCGGCCCGGCCGTCGTTCCGCCACAGCCGACCGATCGCCATGCGCCGGCGCTCAAACGGCACCACGGCCGACAACGCGGGGTGCGCCGCGATGGCGCCCGCGAACGAATCCCTCACCAGCCAGTCGATGCGCGCATCAGGAAAGCGCGCCCGCAGCGATGCCAGCACCGGCACGCTCCGGCAAACATCCCCCAGCGCACTGGGGCGTATCAGCAAAATCCGAGAGGGGCTTTCCAAAGAACTCCTGCGTGGGCGAGAGGCCCCGCGCCGCGACCGCGTCGCGGGCCTCTCCCACTGTAACGCCACCCCGCCGGCGTTCGTATGATGTCAGGTCTTCCGGTCGGTCACCCACTCGATTCAGGAGCCTCCTCATGCAGCGACTCGCCGTTCGTCGGTCTCTGGCCCTCATCCTCGCCGCCTCGACCGTCGCCTCGGTGAGCCTGACCGCGAGCGCACGCCAGGATGCCAAGCCCGCCGACCCCGCGCCCCAGCCGGTGCAGACCATGCTGGTCGCCGAGCGCGTGGCGGGGATGGAGTTCTTTGTTTCTCCCAAAGACAAGGCCTTGGCCGAGGCGCTCTCGATGCTGCCGCTGCGACTGCGCGAGCTCCGCGAGCAGGTGCCGGACTTCAAGAACATCCCCGAGCCCGTCCTCAACCTGCTCCCGCGATTAGTCGCCCACCCCGCCCGCATCGCCATCACCAACAAGGGGTTCGACCAACAGACGGGCATGCCGGGCATCGGGGCCATCATCTCCTTCAAGTGCGTCGATGAGGGCGATGCCAAGGACATGCACGCGGCGTTCAACACCATCCGCGAGATGTCGCAGATGCCCTTCGAGCCCGCCGACAGCGCCAAGTTCAAGGGAATGACCGACCTCCCTCTGCCGATGGGCGTGCTTTCGTACGGGCCGCGCCAGGCCGATGATGGCTGGCGCTACGAGTTCCTGTTCGCCGCCGTCGACAATCCCGATGCGCCCTTCGCCGCGCTCCCCAAGCCCCCCGCGGGCACGAGCACGACCATCCGCGGCAAGGCCGACCTCGCCGCCTGGAGCCCGATCATCTCGATGTTCGCGGGCTTCGTCGCCATGGGGTCGCCGCAGGGCCAGAACGTGATGAAGGAACTCCGCGAGGCGGGCATCCTCGGGTCCGATGCGATCTCGGTCGATGGCTGGAACGGCTACAACCAGCAGGGCGCAGCGTGGCAGATCGGTGTGCGGAAGGCGGGCAAGTACGCCGATGCCTGGGGCACCAGCAGGTCCCCGCTCACCGCGGCCGAGCTCGGCGTGGTGCCGGCCGATGCCACGTTCGCCCAGATCAAGCGCGGCTCGATCTCGCACATGTGGAACTCGCTCAAGCAGCAGATGATGTCCGCGCCCCCCGCCGCCGAGCAGTTCAAGGAGACGCTCGCGCAGTTCACGCGGTTCACCGGGCTGGATGTCGAAACCGACCTGGTCGCTGCCATGGGCGACACCACCGTGCTCTACTTCTCCGACTCGACGGGCGGCGGGTCGCTCTTCTCCGGCGTCGCGATGCAGAAGCTCGCCGACCCGGCGAAGATGATCGCCTCGCTCGACAAGCTCGCCGCGGCGGCCAACAAGGCCCTCCGTGAGAATGTGGAACCGCCGGTCCAGATCGAGCTCGCTCGCTTCAAGGAAGGCGGCGCCTCGTACACCCAGCTCCGCTTCCCCGGTCTCCCCGTCCCCATCGAGCCGACCATCGCGGTGGTGGGGGACTGGCTGCTCGTCGGCGCCACGCCGCAGGCCGCCATGCTCGCCGCACGCCACATCGCCGGCAAGTCGGCGGGCCTCGCCGACAACGCCTCGTTCAAGTCATCGCGCTGGGCGCTCCCCGGCGATGTTCAGCCGATCTCGCTGACCTTCATCGACACGCCGCGCACCATCGCCGATGGCTACGCGACCATGACGCTGCTCGGCTCGGCCATCACGAACCTCGCCCGCTCGTCGACCACGGCGGCCAAGCCCCGCGACCCGGGGATGGTGCTGCCGCCCTTGTCCGAGCTGCGGGCCGGGGCCAAGCCGATGACGGCAGTGGCCTACTGGGCCGGTGAGGACCTGATCTTCGAGGCTCGCGGCGACGCATCGGTGCTCGTCAACATCACCGGGCTGCTCGGAGTCGGCGACGCCGCCCCGCTGGTCGGCGGTCTGATCATCGGCAGCGCCATCGGCTCTGAAGCCGCCAAGAACGCAGGGCAGCACGCCGAGGATCACGAGGACCACGGCCAGAACGAGGCGGATCAACAAGAGCACGAATCGGATGGTGGCAAGCAGGAAGAGCCCGCCAAGAAGCGCGACACGCCGTACTGAATCGGGGCGGTACACTCTCGGCCCTTTCACTCCGGAGAACCGCCCATGAACCGAGCCGCCGCCCCCCTCGTTACGACTCTGTTCGCATGCCTGTCCGCGGCCTCGGTGGCGCTCGCGCAAGGCACGGCCGCGCCCGCTTCGCCTCCCCGCGTGGCGACCGCGGAAGCCAACCCCTCGCCGGGCGAGCTGCGCGTGGGCTCTCCCGCGGCCAAGCCCAGAACCCCGGGCACCATCCGCCTCGCGTCCTACAACATCGAGAACCTGTTCGACGCCAAGGACGACCCCAGGTACAGCGGTGATCTCGAAGATCTCGACGACCACAAGCCCGAGAGCCAGCGAGCGGGCGTCGAAGCGGCGATGCGCGCGATCGATGCCGATGTGGTCTCCCTGCAGGAGATCGAGTCGTACGATGCCCTCGTCGAGTTCCGCGACCAGCACCTCAAAGGCATGGGCTACGACCATGTGGTTTCGATCGATGCGGGCGATCCGCGTGGCATCGAGCAGTCGGTCCTCAGCCGATTCCCCATCAAGGACCCGAAGGTGTGGCTGGGCCTGCCCTTGGAGGGCAAGGGGCACCCGGAGTTCTTCCCCGATGGCGGAAAGGTGCGCGAGTTCGGCACCCCCTTTGACCTGCGCCGTTCGCCGCTGCGCGTGACCGTCGAGGTCCCCGCCGACAAGACCGGGGCCGGCAAAGGCTACGACCTCACGCTCTTCATCGTGCATCACAAGAGCGGGCGCGGCTACACCTACTGGCGCGAGGCCGAAGCCCGGAAGGTTGTCGAGCTCTACAAGGAGTTCGTGGCTTCCAACCCGAGCGCGAACGTGGCCGTGCTCGGCGACTTCAACGCCGGGCCCGATGAGTCGCCGGTGAAGGTCTATCTCGATGCCGGCTTCGTCGATATCAACGCCGACCGCAAGGCCGGGGACAAGACCGCTCTGACACACGCGAGCGAGCGGACGATCGACCTGATCCTCGTGAACGCCAACCTGAAGGCCGAGCTCGCCATGGATTCGCGGTTCATCCTGGCCACGCCTCAGCTCCCGAAGGAGGCGGACTGGCGCACGGCACCCAAGCCTTCGGGTTACGCTTCAGACCACAGCCCGGTGGTGGTGGATGTGAAGCCGCGGGATGAGTGAGCAGGGAGTTCAAGGTGCCCAAGGCGAGCGGGCCAGATGGTTCGCGTCACGTGGTGCCGGTCGCGGCCCCTTCAACTGACGTCATCATCTCGTTCCTCCGGGATGCAATCGCATCGCCGACCGGGCGTTGAGCCGAGGGTGAGGCGACGCAGGCCCAGGAAGCCGCCCGCCCGCATGGAGGTGCCGATGCGATCTTCCTTCAGGCTTGCCTTGGCAGCGTCCTCCCTCGCGATCGCATGCGCGGTCGCGGAGGGGCAGTTGCAGGGCATGCTCACCGCCGTGACGTTCCCGGGCCCCGTGACCGGTGCCCCGGTGCGGTTCACGATCTACCTGCCGCAGGGCTATTCGGACTCAACCGATCGCCTGCCCGTGATCTTTCACTTGCACGGAATGGACGGGACGCACGACGGCCCGCAGTTGTCATTTGTTCCGGCCTCCTATGAGGCGGCACGGGCCGCGGGGCTGATCGGACCCGCGATCCTTGTGTTTCCGGACGGCTACGGCGACAGTCTGTGGGCTGACAGCGCGACGACAAACAAGCCCGCCGAGACGAACGTGATCCGCGAGATCCTCAGCCACGTCGATGCCAACTACCGCACTTCCGCGATGCGCGGCGGCCGCGCCGTTCAGGGCTTTTCGATGGGCGGGTTCGGGTGCCTCATGTACGCGTCGAAGTACCCGGATCTTTTCAGCGCTTGCGTTTCCTACAGCGGGAGCATCACCGACTGGAACACGCTGATGAACGTGCGCCCGGATCTCGCGGCGGAGCTGTTCGCGGGCAGCTTGGAGCGGTTCCAGCAGTTCTCTCCGTGGTTCTGGTCGCAGCAGAACGCGGCCGTGCTGCGCGCGAGCGTCGGGTACCGGATGGTGGTCGGGAACATCACCAGCGACCTTAACACCAACCGCGCCTACCGGAGCCACCTGATCGGCCTCGGCATCACGCCGAACTACGTTGAAACAGGCCTGCCGCACGACCTGCCGATGCAACTGGATGCCGAAGGAGCGAACTCGTGGGCGTTCATCCAGGCCAACCTGCGCGGCCGCTCGTCTGATCGCTGCGATGGGGACGCCGATCTCTCGGGCGATGTCGAGTTCGCGGACATCACCTCCGTGCTGGTGAACTGGGGCAGGCTCTACCCGGATGATGCCGGTGCCGGCGACAGCGACCGCAGCGGGGTCGTCAACTTCGCGGATATCACCTCGACGCTGAGCAGCTTCGGGGCCGCCTGCCACGCGGGCCCGTTCCGCTGAAGCGCCGCGTCCGACTTTGGCATCCGGTCAAAACGGCCGCTTCACCGGGTTCACGGCGATGTTGTCGCGCCCGAGGATGAGCAAGTCGGCGATCTCGACGGCTTCGGAGAATGACTCCTGCGCCGCCTTGACGTCGACCGCCCAGCGGACCACCTGGCCCTGCTCCAGGTGCTCGATGGTGGGAACCGCATCGCCGCAGACCAGCACCGTGAAGCGCGGGTGGGCGAGCAGCACGCCGCACATCCCCGGGGTGACGCCGGGCAGCGGGAAGGGGCTGACACCCTGCGCGATCAGGTCCGGCGCGGCGGCGCATCGCTGCAGCAGCGCCACATCGCGCTCGAGGGCACGCGTCAGCGCCGGATCGTCGCCATCGGCCGCGTGCTGCAGGGACTGGATGAGCGCAACGCCCACCTGCTCGCGCTCCGCCTCGGAGATGAGCCACGCCGCCTTGTCGAAAAGCTCAAGGCCGCGGCGGACATCGGGGCGGAAGCACGTCAGGAACACGTGCGTGATGTCGGCGGGCTTGAGGTTGGCGCGTTCGGCGAGCCGCGCCTCGATGATCTGGCCGGGCAGGCCGGGGTCGATCAGGATGTTCGCCTTGTCGGCCCGCACCAGCGTGGTGGTCGCGTGCCCCGTGCGCACGGGGGCACGCTCGTTCCAGAGCGGGTGCGAGTCGAGGGTGCCGATGCTGATGATGCGGAAGTCCATGGGGAAGAGCGAGAGGGATCAGGGACTGGGGACCGGTCGACCACCGAGGCCGCTGCTACTGGGCGTTGGAGGCGAGTTTGGCAAGGATGGTCGG
>JBIPMO010000201.1:0-5898 GCA_044369085.1 Phycisphaerales bacterium | reverse complement strand
TCTTGATCAGTCGTTCGACCACCATCGTCGGGACCATGGAGTTGAGCACCGTGAGGTCGCGGCCAAGCGCGGTGATCTGACGGATCAGGCTGCTGCTCGTGTACGCCATGGAATGCCCGGCGACGACGAAGGCGGTTTCCAGCCCGGCGACCTCGCGGTTCGTGAGCGCCTGCTGGATCTCGTACTGCACATCCGACAGGTTGCGGATGCCGCGGAGCAGGATGGTGGCCCCGGCCTTGCGAGCAAAGTCGACCGTCAGCCCCGAGTAGGCCTGGACTTCGACCGGCGCGGCGTTCGGTTCGGCCTTGATGAGATCCGCGACGAGCATGCGGAGCATGTCCAGCCGCTCGTCGGCGGTGAAGAGCGTGTCCTTATCGGGGTTCTGGCCCACGCCCACCACGATGCGATCGAACAGCCGCCGCCCGCGCGAAACCACATCCAGGTGCCCGAACGTCGGCGGATCGAACGAGCCGGGGAAGCAGGCGATGTGCTGGTGGGCGGGCATGTCGGGAGTTCAGTCTAGCCGAGGGTCCGGGAAAGTCACTGGCGGGCAGCCGGGGCGATGCGCCGCACCCCGCCAAACGGCCCAGGCGGCACGCACGGCGCTCGCGGGGTCGAAACAAAGCGACTGCGATTGCACCTTCGGGGGCGCGTATCGCATCCTTGGGGTGCTGAACGAGACCCCCTTTGGCATGGCCCGCGACGGAAGCCTCCACCGTCGCGGGCTCCTTTGTTTTTGGCCTAGCGGAGCGCGGCGGCTGTGGCTCGTCCGCTCGTGATCAGCCGCCGCGCGACTTGACCGCCGCGACGATCTTCCTGGCCGCATCGGCCAGATCCTCGGCGGACTGCATGGTCGGGATGGCGGCCTTGGCGCCATCGAGGATCTTGCGGCCCTCGGCGACGTTCGTCCCTTCCAGGCGGACCACCAGCGGCACCTTGAACCCGACTTCCTTCGCGGCGTTGACGACGGCCTGCGCGATCACATCGCAGCGCATGATCCCGCCAAAGATGTTGACGAGCACGCCCTGCACCGTCTTGTCCGAAAGGATGATGCGGAAGGCCTCGGTCACCGCTTCTTCGGTCGCTCCCCCGCCGACATCCAGGAAGTTGGCGGGCGTGCCGCCGAAGTGCTTGATGGTGTCCATCGTCGCCATCGCCAGCCCGGCGCCGTTGACCAGGCAGCCGATGTTCCCGTCGAGCGCGATGTACGACAGCCCGGAGCGCGAGGCACGCATCTCGAGCGGGTTCTCTTCGGCGGGGTCAAACAGCGCCTGGATGTCCTTGTGGCGGAAGGTCGCGTTGTCATCGAACGTGAACTTTGCATCGATCGCGAGCACCCGGCCATCGGGCTCCGCGGCGGTGGCCGGCGTCACGATCAGCGGGTTGATCTCGGCGAGCGAGCAGTCCTTCTCGGTAAAGAGCTTGGCCAGCGCGAGCATGATGCGAGCGGCCTGGCTCACCTGCGTGCCCTTGAACCCCAGTCGGAACGCGATCAGCCGGGCCTCGTAGGGCTGCAGCCCCAGCAGCGGATGGATCGTGTGCTTGATGATCGCGCTGGGATTCCGCTTGGCGACCTCCTCGATCTCGACACCGCCCTCGGCCGATGCGATCAGCACGTTGCGACGCGTGGTGCGGTCGCAGGTGACGGCGAGGTAATACTCCTTGGCGATGTCCACTCCCGCCGAGATCAGCAGGCGCTTCACATCCAGCCCCTCGGGACCGGTCTGGGGCGACACCATGCGGTTGGTGAGCATGAATCGCGCTGCTGCCTCTGCTTCGGCGGGCGAGCGCACCAGCTTGACGAAGCCGGCCTTGCCGCGGCCGCCCGCGTGGACCTGGGCTTTGACAACGGCGAGGCCGCCATCGCCGAGCCCGGCATCGCGGACGACGGTTTTGTAAGCGTTGGCGGCGTGCTCGACGGATTCGACCACCGCGCCGGGGGGAACAGGAACGCCCGCGCCCGCCAGAAGCGACCGGGCCTGGTACTCGTGAACCTTCATGTCGTGGAGCGCCTCGGGACGAGTGCGGGATCAGCGGTCACGCCGAACACCAGGCCTTATTTGTCGGCGGTGTTGACCAGACGGCCGGCAGCGCGACGACGGTTGATGAGCTTGCGGCCGCTCGCGGTCCGCATCCGGGCGCGGAACCCGATGCCCCGCTTGCGCTTCCGACGGCTGTTCTTGTGGGGATAGTGCATGAGATCACCTGAGGAGTTTCGCGACGTGGGACGCGAGTGGGGAAGCAGACACGGACAGCGGGACCCACCAAGACCCCGACGCCGACCAAATCGAGTCGGGAAAGATACCAAGGTCGAGCCCCGCAGACCAGCGAGCGAAGCGTCAGCCTAACAAAATCCCCCCAAGCTGGGCGACGAGCTGGGTTTCAAGACCTCCCGGTCGGGGCCAGAGCAACGATCTTTACGATTTCGTCGGGGTGGTGCTGGCTTGGACCCGCCGCGTCGATAGTGTTCAGTGAGCGGAGGATGGTCCTCCGTGACAGTTTGGCCGCGAACGCCAAGGTGCCGTCGCCCCCATCCTTCCGGATCCTTGCCCACGGGAGCGGGGTGTTTGGGTACGACTCCTTGTCGCCCGCGTCTGACTGAGAAGTTCGGTCCGTTGCAGCGGCGTTCCGAGGGGCCACGGGCTTTGCCGTGGAGATCGGTCGTCGGCGCTCGGCGAGCGTTGCTCGCGGGCGCACGAGGATCGTCCGCACCGCCGCGCAGCGGAGGAGATGTGTACCTCGCCGCGTGCCTCGCGCGCGGCGGGCGCGGGCCAACGCCGTGAACGTCAATCAAGAGACTCTCGAACTGGCGCAGCAGATCGTCGGCTATCGCTTCAAGGATCAGGCGCTCCTTGCCACATCGCTGACCCACGCCTCGATCGCCGATGCGCGGGTGGTTTCCAACGAGCGGCTGGAGTTCCTGGGCGATGCGATCCTGGGGGCGCTGGTGTGCGAATACCTGTACACCAACTACCCGACCCTGCTCGAGGGCGACCTGACCAAGATCAAGTCGGCGGTGGTCTCGCGGCGGATGTGCGCGCGGATCGCCACGGAGCTGGGCCTGGACCGCCTGCTGCTGCTGGGCAAGGGGATGATGACGCGGACGGCGCTGCCATCCTCGCTCGCGGCCGCGGTGCTCGAATCGGTGCTCGGCGCGCTCTACCTGGATGCCGGGCTGGACCGGGTGCGCGAGTTCATCATGCCCCTGCTCGTTCCGCACATCGACCAGGAGGCGGGCAGCGGCCACCAGCAGAACTTCAAGAGCGTGCTGCAGCAGTACGCCCAGCGCCGCTTCGATGCCTCCCCCGTCTACGTGCTCGTGGATGAGAAGGGGCCCGACCATTCCAAGTGCTTCGAGGTCGCGGTCGACATCGGCGGACGACGCTTCGCCTCGTGCTGGGCCCAGTCCAAGAAGCAGGCCGAGCAGTCGGCGGCCTTCAAGGCCCTGGAAGACCTGGGGCTGCTGACACGCGGCGAGGATGGCCGGCTGATCTACACCGGTGATCAGGAAGCCGAGGCGGTCGATGCGGGGAACGTGTCGCCGAAGTGATCGGTGGCCGGGTATCCTGAATGCTGCGGGCTATGCGATCGGCACCGCATCATTCCCTTGCCGGCACCCGATCTTCCGATGCCTACCCCCCTGAACATCCTCGTTGTCGGCCCGCATCCTGATGATCAGGAGATCGGGATGGGCGCGACCATCGCCAAGTTCGCCGCGCCGCGCGAGCGCGGCGGCGGCGGGCACAACGTCCTGATCCTCGACATCACCAACGGCGAGCCCACACCCCACGGGACTGTCGAGACGCGAGCGAAAGAAGCCGCCGAGGCCGCCCGCATCCTCGGCGCGCCCCGTCGACTCCTAGGCCTGCCCAACCGCATGGTCGAGCACACGATCGCGGCGCGGCACGCGGTGGCCGGGGTCATCCGCGAGCACCAGGCGCAGGTCGTCTTCTGCCCGTACCCGGAGGATGCGCACCCGGATCACCGGGCGGTGACGCGGATCGTCGAGGATGCACGCTTTGACGCCAAGCTGACCAAGATCGACCTGCCCGGGTCGCCGATCTACCCCAAGTGGCTTTTCTACTACTACTGCTCGCACCTCAGGGCCCCGTTCGTCCCCAACTTCTGCATCGATGTGACCGGATGGGAAGAGCCCAAGCGACGAGCCATCGCCGCCTACGAGAGCCAGTTCAAGCACAACCCCCGCAACGCGAACGTCGAGACCTGGCTGAACGCCGCACTGTCGTATTTCGGCAGCCGCATCGGGACGGCCTCGGCCGAGCCCTTCTTCGCGAAGGAGCCGCTGGGGTTGATGGGGCTGGACGGGCTGGTTTGGTGAATCGGCTCTAACGGCTTTGATGCACATCTCGAACTCGCCACAGGCGACATGCGAATAAAAATCGCCCCCGCGCGGCGGCGCAGGGGCGAAGGGGTGATTGACTTTCGAAGCGGTGATCGCGATCAGGCAACGCGGCGGCGGCGAGCGATCGGGGCGAGGCCCGCGAAGGCCAGCGCCAGGACGCCCGGGGCCGGGACGAAGGTGATGTTGTCGATGTACAGGCGGTCGGGCCCGCCGGCGGTGATGAACGTCAGGTCGAGGATGCCGTTGCTGAGCATGAACCCCTGGAAGAACGCAGGGTCGTTGATGGTGGCGGTGTAGCGCTGGTAGCGGTTGACGTTCGTGGCGGGGTTGGGCTGGAAGGCGGAGGAGTTGGGGTCAGCGTCGATGCTGAAGATGTTCATCCCGCCGAGGGTAGCGGTGAAGAAGGTGCCGTTGTTCCCGTCGAAGGCGAAGTCGAAGGCGATGGTGAAGGAGGTGAAGGGGACGGCGACCTGCTGCGAG
Source organism: Phycisphaerales bacterium (assembly GCA_044369085.1). Lineage (GTDB taxonomy): Bacteria > Planctomycetota > Phycisphaerae > Phycisphaerales > UBA1924 > JAEUIV01. Next base: position 1,055 of record JBIPMO010000201.1, on the reverse strand, counting down.
ACGAGGTTGGAGGAGGATAGGCACAGTGCCCAGGCGTCCTCGTTGTTGGGGACGAAGCCGGGCTTGACGACGTTGACGCCCGGGACGGAGGAGTTGTCGGGGTTGTACCAGCCGTTGTCGAGGTAGTGGCCGCGGGTGCCGGAGAAGTTGCCGTTGAACTCTTTGGTGTAGGTGGGGGCGCTGAACCACTCCCAGGCGTGGGCGTAGGTGGCATCGCCGACGGGCGCGTTGGGCATGAAGACGTTGGTGTTGTACTGGGCGCTTTCGGGTGCCTTGAAGACCGAGTGCTCGGTGGTGCTGTCGACGTTGTTGGACTGCTGGATGATGGTGCCGATCGAGCCGAACTTGGAGATGGCGATGTCGATGTTGTTGTGGTCCTTGTAGCTCCAGCCGCTCCAGTCGTCGGCGCCGACGTTGAGGTCGCGGTTCCAGGCGACGGTCGACGTCATGTAGGAGCCCTTACGGACGTTGGTGTTGGTGAGGTAGGCGTTGCCCGCGAGGAGTCCCGCGTTGCCGACGGAGTTGAGATCGAACCCGAGGTTCGGAACCTCGCCGATGCCTCCTTGCGGGACGTCGTGCTCGCCGGCGCGGTACTGCTCCCAGGCCTGCATGGCGTCGAGCTGCCCGGTGCCGAGGCTGGTGGAGATGGAGTTGGCGCCCTTGCCCAGGCCCGCGGTGCGGTCCCAGCGGGTTTCGTCGCCCGCACCGGTGCGGACGCTCTTGGTGGTGGAGTTCATGAGGACCGAGCGCATGACGCGCGAATCGGTCGAGAGGCCCTTGGCGTTGCCCCACTGGAAGAGGCAGGCCGAGACGCCCGAGACGATGGGGGTGGAGAACGAGGTGCCTGAGACGAAGCTCCCGCCGGGGAAGTCGTTGTCGGCGTAGCCGTCGTAGATGGTGGTCCCGCCGGGGCCGGGGCGGCCGACTTCCGTGGCGGAGAAGATCCGCGACCCCGGGGCGACCAGGTCGGGCTTCATGCGGGCGCCGTCGAGTGTGGTGGCGCCCAGGCCAGAGTAGTTGGCCAGGCGATCGTAGTTCTTGAGCGCGCCGGTCTC
>JBIPMO010000194.1:0-6088 GCA_044369085.1 Phycisphaerales bacterium | reverse complement strand
CCCCGCGCGGCGGCATGCTCGTGGGATGGAACGAAACCGCCGAGCCCAAAGACGCCACCATCGGCGGCCTCCTTGGCATCGGGGCCATCACCGCCGTCGATGCTCTGGGCAATCAGGTCGCCGTCGGCACCGATGGCGAGTTCGGCTACCGCGTGACCCTCGATGAACTGCCGACGTTCATCGAAGGTGTCGACCTGCCGCTGACGCGCTTCCGAGCCGCGATGAGGCTCGAACCCGGCTTCCTCCCCGCCCGCGCGGAGAAGCACACCCTTGAGGTCGTGATCGAGAACCCATGGCCCGAAGGGATCACCGGGCGCATCCGCCTGGCCGACCCGCCGACGTGGGACATCTCGCCGCGCGTGCTCGCCTTCAACGTCTCGGCGGGGCGCTCTGCTCGTCTCCCCGTCGAGTTCGTCTTCGCCCCGGGCGAAGAGGCCGGGCCCCGCATCGTCACCGCCGAGGTCGAGCTCTACGCCGACAGGCGCTACCCCATCCTTCGCATCCCCATGCCCATCGAGATCGGCCTTCCCACCATCGACCTGCTCCCCTCCTATCGCCTCGAACGCTCCCCCGATGGCCAGAGCACCGATGTCATCGTGAGCGCCGCCATCACCAACATCTCCGAGCGCCCCGTCACCGTCGAGGCCTTCGCCCAGGCCCCGGGCTACCGACTGTTCGAAGCGCCCGTCAGCGAGCTTCAGCCCGGCGCCACCGCCACGCGCCGCTTCCGCTTTGATAACGGTGCCGCTCTGCTGCAGGGCAGATCCATCCGCGTGGGCATCAAGGAGCAGGACGGCACCGGGCGGCTGAACAAGACGCTCGAGATCAACTGAACGGCGAGCCGCCACCCCTCATTTCACCGTCAGAGCCCCCGGCCCCACCGTCACCACCGTGAAGTCCCCGAGCCCCGCGCGCGACTGCAGGTGCTTGTTCACACCGTCGAGGGTCACCGCATCGATGTCCCGCGTCAGGTCCTCGAGCGTGCGCACGCGGCCCAGCTTCACCCAGTCGCGAGCGATCGCCGAGGCCCGCGCCCCGCTGCTCTCGCCGCTGAACACCAGCCGGCTCTTCATCCCGATCACCGCCCGCTCAAACTCGTCCCGCGCCACCGCCCCCTCGGCCGTGCGCACGCGCCGCAGCTCGCCGAGCATCACATCCAGCGACTGCTGCGCCTTGTCGGGTGTCGTGCCCACGTAGCCCACCGTCCGCCCGAACTTCGCATCCGATGCGTACGAGGCGCTGACCGAGTAGCAGAGCCCCCGCTTCTCGCGCACCTCGGTGAAGAGCCGGCAGGACATCCCGCCCGACAGCACGTTGGTCGCCACCCGCTCGTGCCAGCAGCCGGGGTCGTTCTCGCTCGGTGCGTCGTAGGCCACCCCGATGTGAACCTGATTGGTCTGGTCGTTCTCGTGGTGATAGCCGCGCATCACGGGAGCGCCCCACGTCACGGGGTCGGCCGCGCCGCTCCAGCCCGCCAAGAGTTCATCCAGCATCGCCGCCGCCTGAGCGGGGTCCACATCCCCCGCGATGCCGAGCACCGACCCCCGGGGCACCGCGAGCCGCGACCACTGCTGACGGATGTCCGCCGCCGTCACCCGCCGCAGCCCGTCGATCTGCCCGAGCGCTGAGCGGTTGATGGGCGCGGGCGCGTGCCGCTCCTTGACCATCACCATCAGACGCTCGGAGGGGTCATCCTTCAGGCTCTCGACCGACTGGATGCACAGGTCGCGCGAGGGCTCGACCGCGTCTTCTTCAAACCGCGGCCGCCGCACCATGTCGACGATCAGCGGTAGAGCATCTTTCAGCCGGCTGCCCAGCATCGTCGCGCTGATCGAGATGAAGAACGTCTCGACGTTCGTCCCGCGCGAAACGCCCAGCGCATCGAACGCATCGGCCTGCTCGCGCGAATCAAGATCCGCCGACCCGCGCACCAGCATCTCGGCGATCATCGCGGACAACCCCTGCTTGTCGGCGGGATCGCGCGACGATCCCGCGGGCAACAGCCATGTCAGCCCCAACGACCTGACCCCGGACATCGGTTCAACGAGCAGCGGCATGCCGCAGGCGAGGGTGGTCGTGACGATCTTGCCCATGCGTTCTCCTCTGGATGGTGGCGAGTGTACGCCAGCCGCCACGACCGGCCCCGCCCGCATCGCCGCACCCATCGATTCCCGAGTTCCATACCCCAGAATCCCCAGCCGTCACAGCCGGGCCCCGTCGCCGCTCCCCGCCGCATCACCACCCGATTTCAGTCGATAGCCCCGGGGAGAACCCCGGTTCGTTCGGCGCTGTCGCGCGCCGCGACCGCGGGAACGCAGGGAGCGAGCCGGTGCCGAAGTTTGTTTGGCTCATCCTGGTGGCGATCATGTTCGCCGCGACCATCGGCGCGTTCCTCCTCCACGCCAGCCGCGAAGAGGACGCCGCCGAGCGTTTCAATTCCGCCCTCTCATCCCTCCAGCGCCTCGAGCGCGAGGTCCGCGTCCGCGCCGCGACCGGAGGAGCCACCCTCAACGCGCGCGGATGGCCCAGCACCATCGATGCCGACTGGTTCGATGGCGACCCGCCCCTCAACCCACTCGTCGAACACGGCAGGCCTTGGATCGAGATCGCCTCCGAACGCGAGGGAGATCTCCTGGACCCAGCCATCCGCCAGAGCGTCTCGCGCGATGTCGCATCCTTCTGGTACAACCCGGCCAGCGGTATCGTCCGAGCCCGCGTCGGTGTCGAAGCCACCGACGAGCAGGCCCTGGAAATCTACAACCGCCTCAACGGGCGCGGCCTCATCACCCTGTTCGCCGGCGGCGAAGAGGGTGCCGCCATGACCTCGCCGCTCGTCCCGCCCCCCGCCCCCGCCCGCAAGGGCATCCAGACGAGCGCGAACGACAACGATTGACCCGGCCGCGTTCGGCCGACCGGCCACCGCGCCCCGCGCCGGTTAGACTCCCCGCGTGACACCGGCCATCTTCCTCGATCGCGATGACACGATCATCCCCTGCGACAGCGTCGTGGCCGATGGCGATCTTGGTGACCCCGCTCTGGTCTCCCTGCTCCCCGGCGCGCGCCAGGCCTGCGACCGCCTGCGCTCGGCGGGCTTCACGCTCGTGGTGGTGACGAATCAGGGCGGCATCGCTCGCGGCAAGTTCGGCATCGACGCCGTCCACCGCGTCAACGCCCGCGTGAACGAACTGCTGGGCGACACCATCTCGGCCTTCTACTTCTGCCCGTGGCATCCCCTCGGCAAGGTGCCCGAGTACACCCGCGAGCACCCGTGGCGCAAGCCCGCGCCGGGCATGATCCTCGCCGCCGCGCAGGACCACTCCCTCGACCTCGCACGCTCGTGGATGATCGGCGACAAGGAGCGCGATGCGCAGTCCGGGCAGGCCGCCGGATGCTCGACCATCCTGATCGCCCGCGAAGCTCCCGCCGCGACCGTCGCCGATCACATCCGCCCCGATATCGCCGCCGCCGCCGAGCTCGTTCTGCGAGAATCCGGGCATGCCTGAACTCCGCTCGTCGATCACCCTCCGCGCCCTGGCGGGGCAGCCCCTGCGCGACAGGAAGGTCCGCGACATCGTCATCGCCACCGCGAGCGCCATCGCCGAACGCAACGGCGTGACCCTCACCGAACTCGCCGCCACCGACGACAGCATCACCGCCGAGCTCGCCGCCAACCGCCTGGTCGCCCTCGGCTTCGCCGCCGAGCTCCGCCGCGTCACGGGCGCATGGTTCGCCCACAAAAACGCGGGCCAGAGCCTCTGGGGCGAGCCCCTCGAACCAGATGATCAGCGGGATGAGTGGAGCATCTGACCTGGCCCCATGCCCCGACCCATGACCCGCCCCCCGCCCCGACCCATGACCCGACCGACACGCATCCTCATGGTCATGCCATCCTGGGTCGGAGACACCATCATGGCCACCCCGGCGCTCCGGGCCTTGCGCCGTGCCATGCCCGGCGCCTTCATCGGTGGCCTGGTCCGCCCGGGGATCGAGGCCCTGCTCGCGGGCAGCGACCTGCTCGATGAGATCCACATCGACCGGGCCATCGGCATGATGGGCCCCAAGCGCGTCGCCGCCAAGGTCCGCCTCCGCCGCTACGACGCGGCCATCCTCCTCACCAACTCCTTCAGCACCGCCCTCACAGTTCGCCTCGCGGGCGTCGAGCGCCGCATCGGCTACGACCGCGATGGACGCGGGCTGCTCCTCACCGACCGTCTCCGAGCCCCCCTCCGCCGCGACACCCCGCCTTACAGCCGCTCGGGCACCGCCCCCAACGATTGGGCCCCGATCCCCGCCTGCAACTACTACTTCGCCCTCGTGGCGCACTTCCTGAGGTCCATCAACGCCGACCCCGGAACCATGGGCGCGATGGAAGCCGTCATCACCCCCGATGAAACCGCCGCGGCGGATGACCTGCTGCGCACCATCGCGCCGAACCAGCGCCCGCTCGCGATCCTGAACCCGGGCGGCAACAACGAAGCCAAGCGCTGGCCCGCCGAACGCTTCGCGCAGCTCGCCGCATGGCTCGCGAGCGAGCGCGGCATGACCGTGCTCATCTCCGGCGCCCCCAGCGAAGCCCAGCTCACCGCCTCGATCGCCGAGCAGGTCCCCCCGCCCCACCGCGCTCACATCATCGACCTCCCCGGCGTGCTCGCTACCCCCACCCCCGCCCCCGACCCCACCCCCGCCCAACCCCGAAACCCCAACCCCGAAACCCGACCCACGGGCCTCGCCCTGCTCAAGGCCATCATCGCACGCTGCGCCCTGATGGTCACCAACGATACCGGGCCGCGCCACATCGCCGCCGCTCTGAACATCCCCATCGTCACCCTCTTCGGGTCGACGGATCACCGGTGGACCACCATCCCCTACACCCGCGAACAGATCGTCCTGGCCGACCCCACGCTCCCCGAAGAAGAGGTCGCCAACGACCACCCGGAGCGGTGCGCGATCGAACAAATCGGGGTGGAGGGTGTCATGGCAGCAGCGCAGTCGGCCATGGGCGTATGAGCGCGCCGAGAGTCGTGATGCTTATGGGCAACGTCGACGCCGACCGAGCACGCCACCAATCATCGCGATGATTATCGTGCCCGCGCCGGGAGAGGGAACGATGCTCACGTGGAATGTTCGACCGATCCATCCCTCGTACGGGAGCTCGGCGACCACGCTCGCGACCATTTCGTAGATGCCCGCCTGAAGCGTGCCGCTCCACGAGAAAATATCTCCGTGGCTCAAAGAGTCATACTCAATACCGGGTCCCCTGATGTGAATGTAGCCGCTGCAGGCGCTCGCAAACTCGGACGGCACCGACAGCAATGCGTTGATCGACGAGTTGGGAAGCGGCGCCGTGATCAAGAACTGAGTCTGCACAAAGGTCTCTGCTCGTCCGCCCGCGGAGCCGGAAATCAACTCGCACTGAGCGGCCCCTCGCGCCGAGATGTACCCATCGGCCAGATGAGAATCCTGGAACACCGAGGTGCGATCAGCGGCCAACGAAACGTCCGCTTGATGGATGTAGGCACCGAGCAGGCCTGACGGCGCACTGTATGGTTGGTACCCGGGAGTGCCGTGGTTGTTCAGGTTGTCGGCATAAAGATTTCGGTACGCGGCAACGTAGTTGAACAAGCCAGCCTCAGCGTTTGTCGCGAGCCAGAGAACAACCGCCGCGTTCAGCAGGCCAGACGTCTTCATGAGGCCAACTCCTCCGTGCCGATAGGCACGCTACACCAGGTCGAACCATCTGTTTGATGCTAGCGCGGATGACCATCGTGTCAATCACAGAACATGTGTTGAACGCGTAAAATGAGCTGCGTCGATGATGCGAGTGGGTGTCACCAGGATCGAAAGCCCCTTGTCAGCGAGTACTTTGCCTGAAACAACGCTGTCTATGACAAGAACTTGGTATGCTGGTTACATGGACGCCGGTCATGTATGGACATCGATCGTGGCAATTTCGTTCGTGGCTTCATCGTGCGCCGCCAGCCCCATCCCCTTCCCCCACCCCCAGATCACCGAGCTCTTCTTTAACGTCCCCGCGGGCGAGGGCCCCGCCGCCGATGCCAACAAGGATGGCATCCGCGATGCCGCGGGC
>JBIPMO010000193.1:0-6098 GCA_044369085.1 Phycisphaerales bacterium | reverse complement strand
CGGATCTTCAGCGTCCCGGGCATGGGCACCATGATCATCGATGCCATCAACCTCCGCGACCGCGAGGTGCTGCTCGCCAACGTGCTCATGGTGGGCACGGTGAACCTGCTGGCATTGCTGCTCGCGGACATCCTCTACGCGCTGGCTGATCCGCGGGTGACGTACGAATAGCCGGTGATCTCCGATCGCACATCTGTGATCTCAATCTTTAGATCTCAAATCTCAAATCACAAATCACAAATCTCAAATCGAGAATCAGGCATCAGGCATTGATTGGCAAGCCTCAGCAACCTCGAAAAAGCCTCCACGCGTGAACACTCGCCCGGTCCAACCTGAATCAATCCCCGGCATCCAGGCCCTTGCAAGCCTGGGACCCAGCGCGGCCAAAGGCTTCTGGTCCGAAGCCTGGGGGCAGGTGCTCAGGCGACGAGCCGCCTTGATCGCCCTCGTGTGGATCGGCGTGGTCGCCTTCTTCGCCGTGCTCGCCCCCGTGCTCGCGAGCGGGCACCCGCTGGTCATGCACACGCTCGACGAATCCGGGCAGCGCACGAGCACCTCCTCACCCCTGCTCGAGAACCTGCGCACCGCCGACTGGCTGATGCTCATCGGCGCGTTGCTCGCGCCGCTGCTCATGCTGCTCCCCGGCAAGGCGACGCGTCCTCAGCGGCTCGGGATGTTCCTCGCCGGCGCGGCCCAGGCGGGAACCACCGCCATCTTCGCGCAGCTCATCGCCTCGTTCTTCGCGGCCCGCGATGCACCCGACTGGGCCCGAGCCATCGAACTCCGCGACTGGTTCATCCCGGCTGCCGCCGCGACGGTCGCCACCCTCATCGCACTCGCTTTCGCCTGGATCCCGAGCACCAAAACCCGATCGGGACGAATATCGCTCGTCACCATCGTCGCTCTGATCTCCGCCATCATCCTCTGGCAGACCTGGCGACCCACACCCGCCGTGTTCGACTACGACGAGCGCATCGCCGCGGGCAAAGTGCAAGTCATCCATACCCTCATCCCATGGTCGCCGAGCGAACGCCCGGGCGACCGCGATGCCAAGTTCTTCCCCCCGGGATCGACGAGCGATCAGCCGCTCGCCAAGGTCCTGATCTCCGGGCTCCCCATCACCGGGCCGCTCGCCGCCCCCGATGTCGATCGGGCCATGACCCGCATCGACACCCTGCCCCTGCCCGATGCCCGGCGAGCCACGCTCCGCGCATCGCTCAGCACCATGCTCGCCCGGAACCCAACCCCCACGCGCGACATGATGCGCATCCAGGCCGAGCAGACCCTCGCCGGTTCGGGCCGCCCCTTCTACCTCGGCACCGATGGACTGGGCCAGGATGTCCTCTCGCAGTTGCTCCACGCCTGCCGCCTGGCGATCTCGATCGGCCTCGTCTCAACGGGCATCGCCGTCCTCATCGGCGTGACCATCGGCGCGCTGATGGGCTATTTCGGCGGCCTCATCGACCTGCTGCTCTACCGCGTGGTCGAGGTCTTCATGGCTGTACCGCTGCTCTTCATCCTGATCGTCGCGGCGGGCGTCCTCCCCCGCAACACCTACATCATGATGGCGATCATCGGCTGCTTCACCTGGACCGGCGCGGCCCGCTTCACCCGCGCAGAGTTCCTCAAGCTCCGCAACCAGGACTTCGTCCACAGCGCCCGAGCCGTCGGCCTGCCGCTCCGCTCGATCCTCTTCCGCCACATGCTCCCCAACGGCATCACCCCCGTCCTCGTCGATGCATCCTTCGCCATCGCCTTTGCGATCATCCTCGAAGCCACCCTCTCCTACCTCGGCCTCGGGCCGACCGATCAGGCCTCGTGGGGCCGCCTGCTCGCCAGCGCCACCAGCGAGAGCGGCGATTTCGTCTGGTGGCTCGCGATGTTCCCGGGTCTGGCGATCTTCCTCGCCGCTCTGTCGTACAACCTGCTGGGCGAGGCACTGCGCGACGCGATCGATCCGAAACGCAGCAAGCCCCGGACTTGAACCATGCTTTCGCGAACACGCTCGTCGAAGAATCTCTGCGGTGAAATGGGAGGCTCACCTTGAACTTCGGATGCTCGACGCGAATCACATTCCTTGGGCTCACGATGCTCTCCGCATCGTTGCCATCGAGTCTGGCAACTGCAACTGAATCCAATATCTTGATCATCGATGAGGCAACCCTTCCTGACGGTCGAACCGTCACGCTGGAGGAGAGAGGAAGGCCTGGCCTTTGTCTGGGGCGACACCTGCGACTCCGGCACGGCGATGACACGGTGTGGGAACGCGACTCCGGCTCGCTCTCCGAAGCAAGGCTGCATCTCACATCGACGGGTGCTCTCCTCGTCATCCTGCGATCGACCGGCAGCGATTCCAACGCCATCACCTGCTTCAAGATCGACTCCAACGGTCAAGAACAATGTCGTCGAGTCGTGGAAACGGCACTCATGATCGGCGATAAAGCTTTCAGACCGGGCTGGATCGGACTGCCCGACGAGGCGCGAGATGGGTCGATGCTCATCCCCTCTTCGCAGGTCTGTCGCAACATGCATGGCGATGACGCCATTGAGCATGTTGTGCTCAGGGTGCCCGCCATCAGCGGCGAGCCCGTATCGGCCACACGGCTCGCTGTGGATCTGTCTCCACGAAGCATGCATCTGCGAGAAGTCCGTGAGCTGCCCGACAGCGGGCTGCTGCTGTGTGTTTTTGTCGAGCGCGCACCGGATGGGTCGTCGAAGCCCCACTCTGTCGCGTTGGCAGCCTTCGACGAGTTCGGCTTCATGCAAGGGAAGAGTCCGCTCTCATTCGATGTGCCAGCCGCATGCTGGCCGCTGCTCTCCTCCACGCCGCTGAACTGCTTCCACCAGAAGATGCTGACTGTTGCGGGAACAAACCGCATCGAGCTCATCCCATCAGCCGAATCTGGACAAGTCGTGGTGAATCTTGGTTCCCTCGCCCGCGGTGGCGAGCTGACCGCCGACATTGAGCCCGAAGGAGCGTGCATCTCGCGTCAGGCCCTTCCTGCTCACCCCATCTCCCCCTGAAAGTGCCTGTCCAGCGACGGGAACCACCGCCGCGCTGTGCTCGCATCGAACTTCGCGGGCGGGGTAAAGCCCGGCTGTTCGAGCAGATACGCCACGATCTGCCGCACCACATCCGCGGGCGGCTTCTGCCCGTGGGACCAATACTCATAGTCCGCCCACGACAGCATCACCCGGTGCTCGCGCGGCGGCTCGTCACCGCCGTGACCCACGATCACGTCATACGCCCAGCCGCGCCCCGTCTCCCGCTCGTTCTGGATGCGAATCTCCGCCAATCAGCGCTCCGTTGCAACCCGGCACCGCCGGGCGCGATAGCATCACCTGTGCGCCCGGGCTTGGCAACGACCCCGCCCGCGGCACACCGGAGAAGCCCCTTGACATTCCTGCTCGAAACCATGAAGCTCGGGCTGACCAACATCCGCCTGCACGCGCTGCGCTCGGTGCTGACGGCTCTGGGCATCATCCTGGGTGTCACCGCCGTCATCACGATGGTGTCGATCGGCGAGGGGTCCAAGCAGGCCGCCCTTGCCCAGCTCGAACTCCTTGGTGCCAAGAACATCATCGCCCGGTCGGTCAAGCCCCCCGAATCGACCCAGGGCAGCAACTCCAGCAGCGGTGGCCGCCGATCCTGGCTCGCCAAGTACGGCCTGACCCGCCGCGATATCGAGGTCATCCGGGCCAACTTCCCGCACGCCGATGCCATCGTGCCCCTCAAGGATGTCGGCTCGCAGATCCTGCGCTCGACCTACCGGGACCAGTCGCAATCCTTCGGCACCACCCCCGATTTCCAGCGCGTCGCCAACCTGAAAATGGCCCACGGACGCTACCTGACCTCCTCCGACATGGAGGAACAGTCGAGCGTCGCCGTCATCGGCCAGCACGTCGCCAAGACCCTCTTCCCCAACGAGGACCCGCTCGGCGAGACCTTCCGCATCGATGACAAGGCCTTCACCGTGATCGGCATCCTCGCGCCGGTGGGCCTCTCGGGGGGCGCGGGGGCCGCGCTGGTCGGCCGCGATCTCAACCGCGATGTCCACATCCCCCTCACCACCGCCAAGACCCGCTTCGGCGACACCGTCATCCGCCGCCAGTCCGGCGCGGGCACCTTCGAGGAGGTCCAGGCCCGCGAGGTCTTCGTCGCCTCCCCCTCGCGCGAGCAGGTGCTGACCGATGCCTCGATGCTCAAGCGCCTCATGGATGCTCGCCCGGGCGGCTCGCGCGATATCCAACTCATCATCCCCTACGAGCTGCTCGAGAACGCCAAGCGTTCGGCCCTCACCTGGCAGATCGTCCTCGCCTCCATCGCCGCCATCTCGCTGCTCGTCGGCGGCATCGGCATCATGAACATCATGCTCGCCTCCGTCACCGAGCGGACCCGCGAGATCGGCATCCGCCGTGCCCTGGGCGCCACCCAGCGGCACATCATCTGGCAGTTCCTCGTCGAGACGGGCGTGCTCAGCGCCGTCGGCGGGATGATCGGCGTCACCCTGGGCGTCACCGCCTCGCTCGCGCTCGGCTTGGGCGCTGAAAAGATCTTTCCCGATGTCATGGTCCGCACCCAGCTGACGGGCTGGTCGATCATCCTCTCCTTCAGCGTCGCCACCATCACCGGGCTGGTCTTTGGCATCTACCCCGCCATGAAGGCCGCCAAGCAGGACCCGATCGTCGCGCTGCGGCATGATTGATGCCTGCATCCAGGTGAAAACAAACAAGGCCCCGATCGCTCGGGGCCTCGTTCAAACTCACATTCTTCGTCCCGCGCTTCCGCGGTGAACACGCATCAGGCCCGTCACACCGCCGCCGGTGCGAACAGGTCGCTGAAGCGCCGTTCCTTGCGCTTCTTCCAGTTCCCGCGGTGGAACGCATCGGATGCCAGCAGCGGGAACATCGCCGTCAGCTCGCCGAAGACCATCTGCTCGTGGACCACATCGACCTTGCCCCACGAGCAGGCCTCGCGGAGCGTCGACCCCGAGAGCGCTCCGTCCCGCGAATCAGCCACCGTGAACTGGATCGCGTACTTGTGCATCCCGAGGTCGCCGCGAGCGGTCCCGCCCTTGGCCTCGTTCAGCAGCTCGGCCGCGACCACGATGTCCTGCGCGAAGTTCTTGGGCACGCCGCCGCCGAGCATCAGCAGCCCGGTGTCCTTGCACGCCAGCTTGATCTGCGTCAGCTCGCGGAAGTCCTTGCCCGAATCGATCGAGATCATCGGCTTGCCCTGCTCGGCCCGCTCCACCTGGTGCAGAACGATGCCGAAGCCCGCCGAGCAGTCAGAGAACGCCGGGACGAAGATCGGGATCCGCTTCTTGTGGCACGCCAGCACGATCGACCGGGCCTTGGGGTGATGCTTGGCCAGGTGCGCCCCCATCGCATCGATCAGCTCGCGCGAGGAATACGCCGCCGCGTCGAGCGTGTCGAACACTTCCTTGGTCGTGTCGTCGCAGGCCCGCAGCTCATCCTCATCGATGTAGGTGTCGTAGATGCGGTCGATCATCAGGTCGCGCAAGGTGGGGTCATCCACCGGCGGAGCCTCGGGCGACCCCGGCGCGATGTAGTGCTTGAACCCCAGCCCCTCGAAGAAATCCTGGTCAACGATGTTCGCCCCGGTCGACACGATCGCATCGACCATGTTGTTCTCGATCAATGTCAGCAGCGCTTCCTTCATCCCGGCGCTGATGAGCGACCCGGCAAGCGTCAGCACCACACCGCACTCGGCGTCGGCGACCATCTGGTTGAAGATGTCGCTCGCGTTCGCGAGGTTCCGAGCCTGGAATGCGGTCTGGCGGTACTGATCGATGATGACCCGCGCATCGAACTTCGTCACATCCACGTGAACGACCGGGCGTGACAGCAGTTCCTGCTTGGTCCACTTCTTGGAAGGCGATTGAGATGTCATGGCGCGATGCTCCTGCCGGGCTGGCCCCCCTGGCTTCGGCGGAACGTGGCGAGCAGCCCCGGGGGTGGCGGGGCACATCCACTCATTATACCCCTGAAACTCCCGGCCGAACCAAGGCAAATGCCCGCGCCACCTCCGACCCGTGGTACCCTTTCTCCTCGCTCCCGGGCGCGGGCCCGCGCGT
>JBIPMO010000192.1:0-6139 GCA_044369085.1 Phycisphaerales bacterium | reverse complement strand
GACCATCGTCATCTCGGGCCAGGCCTACGGCGGCCGCGACACCGGCGCTGTCTACGAGAACGATCAGTACCTGGGCCTCTACACCTTCAACTTCACCTACAGCCTCGGCGTCGCACCTGTCCCGGGCGATGATGATGTCTGGGTCAGCACCGCCAACCACGCGAACTCCGGTTCGATCACCACCCCGCTCGGCGACAACTTCAACCTCGTCGACGAGTTCATGGGCGGCTACTCGTTCCGCCTGGGCAACGAGGACAACGACCTCGGCCACCGCGGCTTCAACGGCATCTCGGGCTGGGGCTGGCTGACCTACGGGCCTCCGTACAACCACGTCGCCGATTCGGACTGGCTCTTCACGGCGACGCTCGTCCCGGCTCCCGGTGTTGTGCCCGTCGGGGCGCTGGTCGTGCTGCTTGCGGCTCGCCGTCGTCGAGCCTGAGCAGCCGAGCCGCATCGCCAGAATGCCCAGTTTGACAGCATGAACGGCCCACCTTCGGCGGAGGTGCGTTGCAGGTTACCGGCCCGCTCCGGCCGGAAAAGCCCGCATTATCGTGCGCGCATCGTTGACCTCGATCGGTTGGCAGTGGATACTCGACCCGGAGTCGATGGCGAGGTGCTGCGCTTCGGGGCTCACGCGTTGAGCCCGTGCAGCATCTGGCGTGCAGGGACTGGAGCCGATGTCGAGTCGTACCTTTGCTTGCGCTGTTGTTCTGTGCGTGGCCAGCGCGGCCTCGGCGTCGCCGATTGCGCTCGGGCAGTATGCGCTGCGCAATCACCCCGATGGGTCCGCGGGCCCGCCCGGGTACGGCCTGCGCCTGGACGAACTGCACGACACGACCGCGAACCACGACATCTTCACCTTCGATTTCAACGCGGTCGGGTCTTCTCTGACAATGACCATCACCCCGACAACGATCCGGATCCACGGCCCGGTCTTCGGCGGGCGTGACAACGGCGTGGGCAACACCTACGCCAACGACCGCTTCCGCGGGATCTACACGATCGACTTCACGTACAGCCGCGGCGTCGAGGCCGCGCCGGGCGATGATGACCTGTGGGTCAACACCGACAACCGCGCCAACACGGGCACGATCACGACGCCCCGCGGCGAGGTGATCCCGCTGGTCGATGAGCGCGACAGCGGGTACTCGTTCCGCCTTGGCGATGAGGATGATGACCAGGGCCACCGCGGCTACCAGGGCATTTCGGGCTGGGGCTGGCTGACCTACGGGCCGCCTTACAACCACGTCAACTACTCCGACTGGCTTTTCACCGCGACGCTCATCCCGGCCCCCGGCGCCGCCGCGCTGGGCCTGGCTGCCGTGCTGGCCGGGGCGGCACGCCCGCGTCGGTCGGGGGCGCTATCATCGCCCCCTCTTTGATAACACGGGGCCGACAGGCATCGACCGGACAGGGAAAGCCCGTCGTGGCGCGTCGCGGCGCACGTATGCCGCGTCACCAAGCGTGCACAATGATAATTGCCAACAGCAATTACGCTCTCGCTGCCTAACTGAGCAGCGTCACACACGTCCGACGCCGATGAGGCGTGTGTGAATGACATCGGCTGGTACCCCGCTCTGCGCACCGGTGAGCATGGGACGAGAAGCAACACAGGCGCTGGGTGTCGTTCGAGTTGTCTCTGAACGAGACGACGCCGAGATGATTCAGAGGCTACACGCGTAGAGGCGGCGGGCGGACTGTTACGGCACGGGGGTTCGATTCCCCCCGGCTCCATTTCATCGTGATCCCGAACGAACCAACGGGCCCCGCCGCGGCGCGTCCAGCGGATGTTGGCCATCGCCCGCGGGTGGGAACGCGATCACGAACTCATGTCACCGCGTGCTCGACGACGAGCCAATCCTCTGCGCCATCGCAATCGCTGAGGCATGGCAGGTTGGTTTGATTGTCAACTCTGTGCGTCGGGCGATGCCCGAACGCTCGCACGGTGGATTCTCCGCAGATCACCGCCAGGACGGGCCTGGGGCGTGACATCTTGCCTTCGTCAGGATCAGCCCGGCCTGCGTCGAGCGCGGCGGGGTCCACCGAATGCGCCATCCAAAGGAGAGAGTCCAGATGAAGTCCGTCACGCCCCGCGTGCCGGCATGTGCTTTCATGGATGCCGTTGGATTCACGACGTCGCATACACCACACCGGTCACGCTGCATCAGGCATCGCGATCGGCGATCCAATCCGTAGCCGTGTGCCAGGGCGGCGCAGCAATCTCCGGTGATTCCCACCCGGAGACATGCCTCCATTCGCGGTGCGTCATATCGGGATGAGTCTTACTCGCGATCCCGAGCCGCGTCAGCGCATCCCAGACCTGCGCAGCCACTCGAGGTGCCAGCGCCAGCTTCGTCGGCCACGCCGTGATGATCTCCCCCTCGACCAGCACCACCGCATCGTCCGGGCGGCGTCCCGACACGGTCGCCGCCTCCGCACGCGGCGCGTCGTAGCACGACCACTCGCACCGCGATGTGTCGAACCCCGGAATCGCCGCGTGCAGCTCACGCCGCGCGTGCGAAACAAACGCTCGCAGATCCGTCATCGTCGCCCCGACCTCCGCGACCTCCCCGCCGATCTGCCACACCCGCCGGCCCGCCGGATCGACCGCGCTCGTGACCGTCACGCGAGTTCGCGAGCCGTCGACACAGTGCCCGTACAGCTCGGGCAGCACCTCGGCAGGCCCGCGCATCATCGCCATGCGCAGCGGGCGCACCTGCGTACGGCCCGGGGCCAACCCCGCCAGTTCGCGCAAGGCCCGCGTGCCGTTGCCCGCGGCGAGCACGACCGCCCGAGCCACCACGCGACGCAACGAACCATCTGGCCCCCCCACAACTACATCGCAGCCTCCTCCGGGGCGCTGCGCGATCTCGGCCACCTCGCCGCGCAGGATCCGCCCCGCGTTGCGCCGGGCCAGCGCCGCGAGCACCGACCCGGGATCGATCGCCTGTTCATCCAACCGCGCCACTTCCCCCGGGCACCCCCGAAGCGCACTCGGCCGCTCGCTGGGACCAAGCCCCACCGGCTTCACCCGCAGCCCGACCTTCGCCCCGATCATCCCCACGCGCGAAGCGATCGAATCCGTCCGCCACAGGTAGCAGCACGGCGACCGCACGATCGCAGCGCTGAGGTCCGGCTGGGCCCGCCCGGCCAGGCATTCGCGCCACAACGCGGGCATGTCCCGGATCGCCTCCGCCGAGGGGTTCATCAGCCCGGTGAGCGTGTACTTCAGCCCGCCGTGGATGATCCCCTGCGACCAGATCGTCTGCCCGGCCCCCAGCGCATCGCGCTCGATCAAGCCGGCCGCGCAGCCCCGCCGCGCAAGTTCATCGAGCGTCCACAGCCCGGCGATCCCGCCGCCGATGATCAGCACATCAAGTTCCGTCGCCGGGTCTGCTACGCTCACCGCCGCATGCTACCGCTTCGCCCGCTCGGCAAGTCCGGCCTGATGATCAGCCCGCTGGGGCTGGGCACGGTCAAACTCGGGCGCAACACGGCCCTCAAATACCCCGCGCCCTTCGACCTCCCCACCGATGTCCAGGCGGCCGATCTGCTCCGCGCTGCGCAGAAGCTCGGCGTGACCCTGCTCGACACCGCGCCGGCCTACGGCGAGGCCGAGGAGCGCATCGGCCGCATACTGGGCGCCTGCGGCGGGCGCGACCGCTGGACCCTCATTACCAAGGCGGGCGAGCACTTTGACCCCGCCACCGGGGTGTCCACCTTCGACTTCACGCCGCGCGGCATCACCGACAGCGTCGAGCGCTCCCTCAAGAAGCTCCGCACCGACCGCCTGGACGCCGTGCTCTTGCACTCCGATGGCGATGATGAGCGCATCCTCCGCGATGGCGCAGCGCTGCACGCTCTCCACACCCTCAAACGCAAACGCCGAATCCGCGCTGTCGGCATCTCGACCAAAACAGCGAGCGGTGGCCTGCTCGCCGTCACCAGCGGCCTGTGCGACCTGGTCATGCTCACCCTGAACGCGGGCCACGATGCCGACCTCCCCGCCATCCGCGAAGCGGCCAAACGCGGTGTGGGCGTGCTCATCAAGAAGCCCTTTGCCAGCGGCCATGGCGTCGCATCTTCCACCCCCGAGGCAGCGCTCGGGCTTTGCCTCGCCGAGCCGGGCGTCACAAGCATCATCGTCGGCACCCTCAGCCTCGCGCACCTCGAGCAGAATGCGCGCGCGGTCCAGGCCCGCATCGGTCCGCCCGGCTTTGCACCGGCATCGAACTGACCTACCTTCCCCGGATGCACCTCTGGCACGCCGTCATCCTCGGCCTTGTTGAAGGCATCACCGAGTATCTCCCCATCTCTTCGACGGGGCACCTCATCATCACCTCGGCGCTCCTGGGCCTCGATGCGCCCGAGACCAAGCGCGCGGTCGATGATTTCAACATCGTCATCCAGGGCGGCGCGATCCTGGCCGTGCTCGGCCTCTACTGGCCCCGCGTGCTGAGCATGCTCAAGGGGCTGATGGGCAAGGACCCCGCCGGGCTTCGCCTGGCCATCAACCTCATCGTCGCCTTCATCCCCGCCGCCGTGCTCGGGCTGCTGCTCGACGACCTGATCGAGGCCAACCTGTTCCGCCCCGGGCCTGTTCTTGCCGCTCTGCTGCTGGGCGGGATCTGGATGATCTGGATCGACCGCTGGCGCAAACGCCGCCAGCGCGAGGGCGACAGCGCCGCCCTCCTCCCCGGCGACCAGCCCGGCATCAACATCGACGAGCTCACATGGAAGCACGCTTTGGCCATCGGCTTCTTCCAGTGTGTGGCCATGTGGCCCGGAACCTCACGCTCCATGATGACCATCGCGGGCGGCATGATGCTCGGCCTTAAGCCAAAGCAGGCCGCCGAGTTCTCGTTCCTGCTCGGGCTTCCCACCCTCGGGGCGGCCTGCCTCTACAAGCTCGCCAAGAACCTCAAGAACGCCCACGACACGGGCACCGCCAACCTGTTCGAGCAGCTCGGCGTGGTCCCGGTGCTCGTAGGCATCGCGGTGGCGACGGTGTCGGCGGCTCTGGCCGTTCGCTGGCTGGTGGGCTTCCTCAACCGCCACGGGCTTGCCGCCTTCGGCTGGTACCGCATCGTGCTCACCCTGGCGCTCGGGATGCTCATCTGGCGAGGCATCGTCCAGATCCAGCCCTAGGCCCGGCTCCGCTCGCTCACACTTCGAGCACGACCGCGAGCGCATCACTCTTGGAAGCCGCTCGCAGCGCTTCGGCACCGCGATCGAGCTTGTCCCGCGAAGAGATCAGCGAGATCACATCCACATCGCCACGCGCAAGCACGGCCGCCGCCTCGCTGATCTGCCCGCACCGGCTCCCGATCACCTCGATCTCGTGCTGCGCGATCGCCGCGGCATCGATCAACGGGCCGCCCGCCGCGACCGGCAGCAACGGCGCCTTGATCACGATCTTCCCCCGCGGCCTGACCATCTGCAGAGCCACGGCGAACCCATCGCTCGTCCCGGTGCAGTCGATCACCACATCCTGATCCGCTCGACGCCCCGCCTCGCCCTCGAGCCGATGCTTGATCCCCCACTTCGATGCCAGTTCCAGCCGCCGCTCATCGCGCCCCAGCAGCCGCACCGAGGCGTTCAGCCGTGACATCACCTGTGCGCAGAGCAGCCCGAGCACATTGTCCCCGAGCACGGTCACGTACGGCTTGCCCTCCAGCCTCATCTGCCCCGCCGCGTGCAGCGCCGCCGCGAGCGGCTCGGCGAACAAGGCCGCGTCGTCATCCACATGGTCCGCCACCGCGACCAGCAACTGCACGGGCAGCGTCAGGCGATCGGCCATGCACCCATCGCGGCCGCGCATCCCCAGCACCGCGCGTGAGGCACAGTGGATCGAAAGGCCCCGCTTGCAAAGCTCGCAGGTCCCGCAAGGGATGTTGGCCCCGCCGATCACGCGCTTGCCGAGCAGCGGGTGCCTCGACTTGCCGCCGACGCCCCCCACCGCTTCGACCACGCCGATGAACTGCCTCCCCAGCGTGATCGCGGGCAGCGCGGGCCGCTGCCGCTCGAACGCCACATCCGCCGGCCCGATCGCGATGCGCGTGGGCCGGATCAGCGCCTCGCCGTCGCCGACCACGGGCTCGACCGCATCGCGGTGCAGCGCGATGCCTTTGGCCGGACC
>JBIPMO010000191.1:0-6158 GCA_044369085.1 Phycisphaerales bacterium | reverse complement strand
GTACACCTCGCACGACAGCCCGAAGTGCGCCGCCGCCGTCGCCGATGCCACCCCGTGCTGCCCCGCCCCCGTCTCGGCGATCACGCGCTTCTTGCCCATCCGCCGCGTCAGCAGAGCCTGACCCATCGTGTTGTTGATCTTGTGGGCCCCGGTGTGCGCCAGGTCCTCACGCTTCAGCCAGATCGTCGCCGCTTCGCCGCGACCGCTCCGCGATGCGGCCAGCGCTGTCAGCCCCGCCGCGCGGTAGAGCGGGGTGGGCCGCCCGATGAACGTCTTGAGCAGCCCGTCGAGTTCCTTCTGGAACGCCGGGTCGCGCCGCGCTTTCTCGTATTCCTCCGCCAGTTGGTCCAGCGCGTGCACCAGCGTCTCGGGGACGTAGCGCCCGCCAAAGGCCCCGAAGCGGCCCGAAGCGTTGGGAACGTGGCTCAGTTGGGCGGTGGATGGCGCGGTCGGCATGGCGGCAGTGTAGGACGCTCGAAGCGCCACTCCCGATCGCCGCTCGCCACCCCCGCCGCCCGCCCCCGCAAGTCTTCCCCTACCTCCGCACAAGGTGATTCAGCCGCCGGGCCATGGTGGCCGACAATCGCTCGCGCTCGGGATCGTCGTGCAGGTGGGCCAGACGCACCTCGCGCGTGGTGTAGTCCACATAAAACAGAGCCGTGTGCTCCAGGTACATCGGTCCATCGGCCCCGCCGTAGAAATCATCCCCGATCAGCGGCAGGTCCAGCCCCGCGAGCATGACGCGGATCTGGTGCAGCCGGCCCGTCAGCAGCTTGATCAGCACGTGCGACTGGCCGGGCCGCCCGGGCGCGGGCTCGATGCACATGATCTCAAGGAACGAGGGCTTGCCCCCGGCGCGCACCAGTGTCGCCCGCGTCTCTCCCTCGCGGATGAAAGCCTTGTGCCGGCCCAGCAACTCCGCGTGGTGCGGGAACCGCCCGGGCTGCGGGCTGGGGATCCGGGCCAGGTAGTACTTCTCCCACAGCCCCTCGCGGATCTGCTCGCCGTAGAACGCCGCCGCCTGCTGCGCGAGCGTCACGATCACCACCCCGCGCGTCACGCGGTCGAGCCGGTGCACCAGCCGCACCTTCACCCCTTGTGGCACGACCGCCCGGATGCGCGAGGCCAGCGATTCACGCCGCGGATCGCGCGTCAGGTCGGTCGCCATCCCCCCGGGCTTGACGACCACGATGTCGCCCTCGCTCTGCGACAGGATGGGCATGCCGAGTTGGGCTGGGTCGATCACGCGGGACGCAGTGTAGAGTGCCGCACCGATGACGGCGCACGACGCGGCGGACATGCCGGGCAACAGGGGCGCAACGGGCAGCACGGACCTGGCCTTCGGCCCGCCGAGGCTCGTGCCCGGGCCGCAGGTCTGCGCCCGCCGCCCGGGCGGCATCTCGTGGTCGCGGTCCATCGCCTGGCGCGGGCCGGGGATCGAACTGGCCCGCATGATCCTCGGGCCCGTCCTCGCCGCCATCGGCGGTGAAATCGTCGCTTCCCCGGCCGATGCCCAGGCCGTGATCGAATCGCTGGATGCCAGCCCGGAGCCCCCCGCCGCGAGCCGGCCCGGGGCGTACAGCCTCACCATCGGTGCCGAGCCGCGCACCATCCGCATCACCGCCGCGACCGACGAATCGCGCCGCTACGCCCTGCACACCCTCGCCCAACTGCTCCGCCAGTACATGCGAGCCCTGCCCGCTCTGCACATCGCCGACTGGCCCGATGTCGCCATCCGCGGCGTCATGCTCGACATGTCCCGCGACCGCGTGCCCACCATGGACACCCTCCGGGCCACCATCGACACGCTCGCCGCGCTCAAGATCAACCACCTGCAGCTCTACACCGAGCACACCTTCGCCTACGCCGGGCATGAGGATGTCTGGCGCGACTCCTCCCCCATCACGCCAGCCGAAGCCCGCGAGCTCGATGCCTACTGCACCGCTCGCGGCATCGAACTGTCGGCCAACCAGAACTGCTTCGGGCACATGCACCGCTGGCTCAAGCACCCGCGCTACGCCGGGCTCGCCGAGATCCCGCCCGAGGTCCCCAACTGGACCTTCGAGACCGATGATGGCCGCAAGTTCACCAAGCACGGCCCCTTCAGCCTGTGCCCGACCGATCCGGGCTCGATCGCGCTCATCCGCGACATGCTCGACCAGTTGCTGCCCTGCTTCGCCTCGCCGCTCGTGAACATCGGCTGCGATGAGGCCTTTGATGTGGGCCAGGGCCGCTCGCGCGATGAAGTAGCAAAGCGCGGCCGGGCCGCCGTCTACTTCGACCACGTCCGAGCCGTCGATGCGATCGTCAAGCATCACGGCAAACGCTCGCTGTTCTGGGCCGATATCGCTCTGCGTCACCCCGACCTGCTGCACCTGATCCCGCAGAGCGCCGAAGCGCTCATCTGGGGCTACGAGGGCGATGCCCCATTCGACTCCGCCGCGGCGGAACTCCGCGGGCTGGGGCTCCCCTTCTGGGTCTGCCCGGGCACGAGCACATGGTGCAGCTTCATCGGGCGCACCGCGGTTCGCCGGGCCAACCTCGCCGCCGCATCCCGCGCTGCCCTCGCCCACGGCGCGGCGGGCTACCTCATCACCGACTGGGGCGATCAGGGGCACCGCCAGCAGTGGCCCGTCTCGATGCACGCGCTGGCCCACGGCGCTCACGCGGCGTGGAACTGCGCGAACCCGGATGCCTTTGACGATGTCGGCGCCTCGCTGCACCTCTTCGGCGATGCCGATGGTCTGGTGGGCCCGTGGCTCGAAGATCTCGGCGATATCGATGCCGATCTGCGAGCCCCGCTCCGCAACACCAACGCCATCTTCACCGAGCTGCACCGCCCGCTCGCCGCCTCCCCCTTCGATGCGGGCCGCCCGGATGCCTTCGCCGCCTGGCGCGATGTGCGGCGCCGCGCTGAGGCCCTGCGAGCCCGCCTCGATTCCATGCCGCTCGGGCCCGCGAGCGACCTGCTCCGCGATGAACTCGAGGTCTCGCTCCGCCTCGCCGAGCACGCCGCCGACAAGGGGATGATCTGCCGCGCGGTCATCGAAGAAAGCGGGCCGGGATCGCTCCCGCGCGGCACCGCCCGCATCCGACTGGCCGCCGACCTCGCCGCCATCGCCGAGACCCACCGCGAACTGTGGCTCCGCCGATCGCGACCGGGCGGACTTGATGACAGCACCGCGTGGTACGAGCGCATCATCGATGACTACGAGCAGGCCCGGGAGACGCGCTCATGAGCGCCCCCACCGCCCCCGCACCCCCGCGCCTGGCCGCGGGCTGCATGACGGGCACCAGCATCGATGGCCTCGATGCCGCGCTCATCGAGGCACGCGGCCGCGGCCTGTCGATGCACATCCGCATCCTTGAACACCGCCAGTGGCCGCTCGGCGATCTCGCTCGCGACCTGCGCGACATCGCCGAGCAGAAGCCCATGACCGCCGAGCACTTGGCCGCGACCGCTCTGCGCTTTGGCGAGTTCCACGCCGCGTGCCTCGCCGAGATGCTCGGTGGCCGCCGCATCGACCTGGTCGCGGCCCACGGGCAGACGGTGTTTCATCGCCCGCCCGTCTCGCTGCAGATGCTGAATCCCTTCCCGATCGCCGCTCGCCTGGGCTGCGCTGTGGTGTCGGACCTGCGGCAGGCCGACCTCATCGCGGGCGGTCAGGGGGCCCCGATCACCCCGCTCGCCGACTGGGTGCTGATGCGCGGCGAGAATCCCCGAGCGATCATCAACCTCGGCGGCTTCTGCAACATCACCATGCTGCCCGCGTGCCCGGCGGGCGCTGATGCGGGCGATGCCTCGCTGCTTGATCGCATCGCGGGGATGGATGTGTGCGCCTGCAACCACGTGCTCGATGCCGTGGCCCGCACGGCGCTGGGTGTGCCCTTTGATGAAGATGGCCGGGCGGCTGCCGCGGGCCGCGCCGACCCCGTCGCCGCTCGCGAACTCGCGGATGCGCTCGCGGCCCAAGCGCGCGGCGGGCGCTCGCTCGGCACCGGTGATGAAGCCGCCAGGTGGGTCGAGCGCCACCGCTCCCGCATCACCGGGCCCGATCTCGCCGCCTCCGCTGTCGCGGCCCTCGCGGAGGTGATCGCCCGGGCTGTCGGGGGGAAGGAAGCTGGAAGCAGCGATCCGGCCACCCGCGAAATCTACCTTGCGGGCGGCGGCGCCAAGAACAAGGCCCTCATCACCGCGCTCGCCGCCGCGGCCAACCGACCGGCCCGCAGCACCGAACTGCTCGGTGTTCCCGGTGATGCCCGCGAAGCCGCGGAGATCGCCGTGCTCGGCCTGCTCGCGAGCGATGGGGTCGAGATCACCCTGCCGCGCATCACGGGCCGGCGCCGACCGGCGGGCATCTCAGGATCGTGGCTGAACCCTCACTCCCCGAGCATTTCGCGCACCTTCTGATCGAATGCTCGCTTGAGCCGCTCGTGCTCATTGGGCGCGGCGGGCCCGGTGAAGCCGGTGTACACGCCGCGTATCTCGCCCTTGCCATCGATGAAGATGAACGATGGATAGGCCCGGATCTGATCGAGCATCGGGAAGGCCTTGGCGGCGACATCCTTGGCCCGCGTGCCCGCGATCAGCGACGGGTACGGGATGTTGAAGCGCTGTTTGTACAGAGCCACCTGCCTGCGATCACGCTCGCCATCGCCCGTGGCTTCGAAGGCGAGGCCGAGGATGGTGAGCCCCTTGGCCGCGTAGCGCTCGTGCAGTTCGGCGAGCACCGGCGCTGCATCCTTGCAGTTGGGGCACCAGGTGCCCCAGAGCTCGATGATGCGAGCCTTGCCCGCGAAGTCGCCGATGCGGCGGGGTGTGCCTTCGGGATCGGGGAAGGTCAGCGCATCGAGGGCTTCAACGGTGCCCGTGAACTTGGTGAGCGAGAAGGGGTCTGGCAGCGCGGCGTTGTCATCCCACTTGCCGGTCCAGGTGTCGGTGTAGGTGGGGCCTGAGGAGAACTCGCCGGACAAGGTGCCGTCGGGGTTGATGGTGCCGACAAAGAGTATGGCGTGGCCAGCGTCGAAGGTGGAGAGGATCAGGTAGGCACCATCGATGCGGCCGGACATGGCTCGGTAGTCGCCGGTGGTGGTGAGGATCGTTCCTATGACTTTGTCGTCAGATGCACCATCGGTGCGCACCTCGAGCACGGCGGGGTCGGCCTCCTTCGAGAAGCGAATGGTGGCGCGGCGGGTTTGGACGACATCGAGTTTGCGATCAGGCCGCCAGAAAGGGCCTCCCGGGAAGCAGCCCCGATGGCCCTCGATGCTGGGGTAAAGGACAATCCGCATCCGGGTCGTCTCTGATTGCGAGCGACGCTTGCTCCATTCGCCTTCAAGTCGT
The DNA here is from genome assembly GCA_044369085.1 of Phycisphaerales bacterium. Lineage (GTDB taxonomy): Bacteria > Planctomycetota > Phycisphaerae > Phycisphaerales > UBA1924 > JAEUIV01. The sequence continues at coordinate 814 of JBIPMO010000191.1, read as the reverse complement.
ACCCCGCGAGGAATGCTCGATGGGTAAAAGGTCGTTGCCGAGATTCTATCCTGTGGAACGACAGTCGCGGATATCTCCGCATCGTAGTAGTCAAACTTCAGATTGATCGTCTGGTTATCGACTGCAGTGCTCGTCGCTTCGACGCGTTGGCCCCCGCTGATAAGTGTCCCGATCACCTTGCCATCATCGGTTGGCACCAGCTCGATATCGAAATTGATGCTGCCGATCGGTCCGACGAGGTAGGCCCTATAGACAGTCGGTTCATTCGCCGGTACGTAGTCCGCATCGGCGAACTTCACGGCCAAGAGCGCAAGCAACGCAGCGAGGAAGATCACGGCATGCTTCATGCGCAAATCCTACGCCCACGCGTTGGGGCCGTTCGCCCAACCGCGCGAATTCCGTAAGCCAAACCCGCGCCTCGTGCCGTTACAGATGGGGCCGCCGGATGGACCCCGGCGCACCACCCACGACCACACGCTCCTGCGAGCAGGATGCAGACCAAGGAGAGCAGTGATGATCGCCGATCAGGCCGCCGCCAGCCCCCCCGGCCCCACCCCCGCCCCCGGCTACGCCCACGCCCACTCCCACGCCGACACACGCGGGGAAGCCCCGCTCACCATCCTCGGGCCCGATACGCACATCAAAGGTGAAATGTTCTTTAACGGGTCGGCCCAGATTCTGGGCACCTTCGAGGGACGCATCACCTCCAAGGGTGAGGTCTTCATCGGCGAGGGGGCCGCGTGCAAGGCTTCCATCGAGGCCGCTCGCGTCATCATTGAGGGCGCTGTCGAGGGCGACATCACCGCCCACGAGC
>JBIPMO010000190.1:0-6169 GCA_044369085.1 Phycisphaerales bacterium | reverse complement strand
GGTTCATCCCAGCATGCGAACCAATCCCCCACCGATGCTCCTCGGAGGGGAAGGGGAGGAAAGGTAGCCCCGAAGACCCAAATTGTCAACGAACCGTGAGCGCCCCCAAGAACCCAATCAAGATCCAAACCGATACGCCCCCCGCCGCAGCGGTATAAGTCGTATCCGATGATCGCATCCCCAATCCTCTCCCAAGGACCCACTCGATGACCCCCGGCACCGTCCTCCTTTGCCCCGGCCAGGGCGCGCAAGCCATCGGCATGGGGGTCAAGTGGCGTGGGACCTCTTCCACGGCCGCCGAAGTCTTCTCTGCGGCCGACCAGATCGTCGGATCGCGCTTCGACAAGTCGCTCTCTGAACTTTGCTCCGATGGGCCCGACACCCTCCTGAACCGCACCGATGTGGCACAGCCGGCGATCTACGTCGCGGGCGTGGCCTGCGCCCGAGCGCTTTTCGGCAACGCGGGCCCGGTCGATCTGGTCGCAACGGCGGGGCTGAGCCTGGGTGAGTACACGGCTCTGCACCTGGCGGGGGTGTTCACCTTTGAAGAGGGCCTCGAACTCGTGCTGCTGCGTGGCCGTGCGATGCAGGATGCCGCCGAGGCGGTGCCCAGCGGCATGGTCGCTCTTGTCGGTGCCGATGAGGCACAGGCCTCCGCGGTCTGCGAGAAAGCCGCCCAGGGGGATGTGCTCGTCCCCGCCAACTTCAACGCTCCCGGTCAGGTGGTGGTCAGCGGCGGCCTGGCCGCCTGCGACCGCGCCGTGACAGTCGCGAGCGAAATGGGCCTGCGAGCCACCAAGCTGGCCGTCGCGGGCGCGTTCCACTCCCCGATCATGCGGCCCGCCGCCGAACGACTCGCCGCCAAGCTTGAGGTCACCCCCATGCTGCCGCCGCGCTGCACGGTGGTTTCCAACGTCACGGGACAGGCCCACACCACCGATCCAGCATCGATCCGCGCCCGCCTGGTCGAACAGCTCACCCAACCGGTCCGCTGGTCGGAAGGCTGCGCGTGGCTGGCGGCGAACTTCTCTGGTCCCTATCGTGAACTGGCCCCGGGGAGGGTTCTTTCCGGGCTGTTCAGACGCATCGATCGCAACGTGAAGGTGGAAAGCCATGACGAACCGGCGTGATCCAGCGTTCTTCCCGACAGCCTCGCTCACCCGCGCTGCCGCGCTCGGCATGATCATGGTCGCGGGGCTTGCGCTCCCCGCCTGCGAAAAGAAGCAGGCGCCGCAGCAGCAGCCCGCTCCGGCCCCGGCGCCCGCGCCCAAGCCTGTCGCCTCGCTCGACGGTGTGAAGCTGCACCCCAAGGTTCAGTTCCCCGACACCAGCCTGCCCTCCTCGCAGGAAGCGGTGGACGCGATCGCCGCTCTGGCCGGTGCCATGGCCTCGGGCGATGCCGCCGCGATGCAGCGTCTCCTGGGGGAGCGCGATCAGGCCGTGCTCAAGACGCTGGTCGAGACCGGCGAATGGCAGCGTCAGGCCGACTCGACCAAGGTCGTCCGCATCTGCAGCATCAAGGAAGAAGGCTCGACCGTCCGCGTGGGCATCGCTCTGCAGGACGCGATGGGTGCTTTCCTGACCGGCTGGGAAGCGACCAGCGCCGGCGATGCGTGGGTCTTCGGCGGCATCGCGATCGCTCCGAAGATGGGCGTGAGCGCGGCCGACCTCGATGGTGCCGAACTCGCTTTGCTCGAACTGCCCAAGGGGCTTGCGCTCTCAAGCGTTGAGCTTCGAGCGGCGGAGCCCCCGCCGCGTATCGTCCGAGAGACCAAGAGCGGTGGCGGAGGCCCGGGCGGCGGCTCTCCGCCCCCCAATCGCCGACTGCCCCGCATCCCCCAGTGATCGCCGCGGCAGCGCCGCCGATCGATCCGCACCCAGGAGATTGATGTTGCCCACCCCCGCGAGTGAAACCCGCGTCGCCGTCGTCACCGGTGCCAGCCGCGGCATCGGCCTCGCCATCGCGCAGCGCCTCGCCCGCGACCAGAGACATGTCGTGCTCGTCAGCCGTTCGGCAGCGCCGCTCGCCGAGGTCAAGGCCCAGATCGAAGCCGCGGGCGGCAAGGCGTCCGTCCTCGCCGTGGATGTCGGAGACCCTGTCGCCTGGCAGGCCGCGCTCGAGAAACTGCTGGAGCAGACCGGTCGGCTGGACATTCTCGTGAACAACGCCGGCATCACGCGCGACAACCTCATCCTCCGCATGAGCAACGAGGAGTGGGACGAGGTGATCTCGACCAACCTCAAGAGCGCCTTCGTCGCGTGCCGCACCGCCGCTCGCCCCATGATGCGGCAGCGCTTCGGGCGCATCATCAACATCGCCTCGACCTCGGGGGTGGTGGGCAACGCCGGCCAGGCCAACTACGCAGCCTCGAAGGCCGGGCTGATCGGCCTGACCAAGTCCATCGCTCGCGAACTCGGCGGCAAGGGCGTGACCGCCAACGTGGTCGCTCCCGGGTTCATCCAGACCGACATGACGAGCGGCCTTCCTCAGGAAGTCACGCAACGCGTGCTGGATTCGATGGCCGTCAAGCGTCTGGGTGTGGTGGACGACATCGCCGCCGCCGTCTCCTACGCTTCGTCCGACGAGGCAGGGTTCCTGACCGGGCAGGTCATCTGCGTCGATGGCGGCCTGACAATGTGCTAACAGATTGTGCAGTCTCCGCGCCGTGCCGATTGGCGGTTCGGACGCTTTCCGGTAGAGTAATCCGCCCGGTGGCCGGTCGCCCCCGGGAATGACCCCTTCCAAGCCCGACACGCAGATATTGGAGATTCGGACGTGACCGAACAGGAAATCGAAGCGAAGGTGATCGAGATCGTCGCGGAGCAGATGGGTGTCGAAAAGGGCACGATCACCCGGGCCACCAGCTTCGTCAACGACCTGAACGCAGACAGCCTCGATCAGGTCGAACTCGTCATGGAGTTCGAGGACGAGTTCAAAACCTCGATCCCCGATGACAAGGCCGAGCAACTCAAGACCGTCGGCGAGGCCATCGCTTTCATTCTGGAAGCGAAAAAGGCCGGCTGAGCCGCCCGTCGGCCCCGGATCGTGACGGAACCTATCGTCCCCTCCCCTGCCCCGCTCGCGGCAAGGGCCGCCAACGCTCGCCAGCGCCCGCGCGGTCGCCCCAGACACGAGGTTCACGCTGCCCATGGCTCATCACCTCCCCCCAGACCGCTCCCGCCGCCGCGTCGTCATCACGGGCATGGGCTGCATCACGAACATCGGCCACGATGCCGACGCCGTCTGGGACTCGATGATCCAGGGCAAGTCCGGCATCTCGTTCATCACCAAAGACGAGCCATTCAACCGCTGGGATGAGAGCCACTGGCCCGTCCACATCGGCGGATCGATCCGCGGCTGGGATGAGGCCACCCGTCTCGACAAGCGCGAGGTCAAACGCCTCGACCGCTTCGCGATCCTGGGCATCTCCGCGGGGATCGAGGCCGTCCAGCGGGCCGGCATCGATTTCGCCAAGGAAGATCCCGAGGCGTGCGGCGTCGTCGTCGGCTCGGGCGTCGGCGGCATCCAGACCATCGAGGCCGGCGTCAGGGTCATGATCGAGCGAGCCCCGGACCGCCTGAGCCCCTTCACCGTCCCGCGCCTCATGGCCAACGCCGCGGCCGGCGACCTCTCCATCCGCTTCGGCCTGCAGGGCCCCTCTTCCTCGCACACCACCGCCTGCGCATCTTCGGGGCACTCGATCGGCGATGCCTACCGCTACATCCAGCGCGGCGAGGCCGAGCTCATGCTCGCGGGTGCCTCGGAGGCCGCCGTCTCTCCGTTGTGCCTGGGCGCCTTCATGACCATGAAGGCCCTGTCCACCCGCAACGATGCACCCGAGAAGGCGAGCCGGCCCTTCGATCGCGAGCGCGACGGCTTCGTGCTCTCCGAGGGCGGCGCTGTGCTCGTGCTCGAGAGCGAAGAGCACGCCCGCAAGCGCGGCGCGAACATCCTCGCCGAGCTCGTCGGCTACGGATCATCCTCCGATGCGTCGCACATCACCGCCCCCGACCCCGAGGGCCGGGGCGCTGCACGCTCGATGCGCTGGGCGCTCCGCGATGCCGGGCTCAACCCCACCGACATCGACTACGTCAACGCCCACGGCACCTCGACCCCGCTGGGCGATGCCGCCGAGGTCGGCGCTGTCCTAAGCGTCTTCGGAGATCACGCCCGCAAGAGCATGGGCGGGAAACTCCTCATGTCCAGCACCAAGAGCATGCACGGGCACACCCTTGGCGCTTCGGGCGGTGTCGAGTCCGTCGCATGCCTTGGCGCCATCCGCACGGGGATCGTCCCCCCCACCATCAACTGCGATCACCCCGATGACAGCTTCGATGTCGACTTTGTGCCCCACAAGGCACGCGAGCGCCGGGTCCGCTACGTGATGAATAACACCTTCGGTTTCGGCGGGCACAACTGCACCCTCATCCTGGGGAAGTACGAGGGCTGAAGCGGAAGGCATCGAGGCACCCAGCCATCAAGCCATCGAGTGACGGTCGTTAGGGCCAAACTCGGGCCTTTGTTGCTCTGTCTTCCACTTGATGGCTCGATGGCTTGATGCCTCGATGCCTTCCCCTGTCGATGCCTTGCCCGGTGTGTGCATTGATCTCGTCCCGGGATCGAGCCGATAACTCAGGCGTGAGCGACACCGTCGGCCGCATCCTGAGCCTTGAGGTCCCGATCATCGTCCAGCTCGGCGAGCGATCGATGCGGCTGGGAGATGTCGTCTCGCTGATCCCGGGGGCGATCATCGAACTCCCCAAGGGGGCCGATGAGGAGCTCGACCTGCTCGTCAACAACAAGCGTGTCGGCAGCGGCACCGCCGTCAAGGTCGGAGAGAACTTCGGGCTGAAGGTCACGCACCTGGGCGATGTGAAGGACCGCATCCGCGCCCTGGGCGACGAGCCGGCGCAGAACCCGACCGAGCCGGCTGGATCGGCCGCTTCAAAGGAAGATGAGGACCTTGCAGCGCTGGCGGCCCAGATGCTCGCCGGGCAGGTGTGATGCCCGGGGGCCGCTCGGGCATCACGCGCTGACGAGCGTCTTGAACCCGCCGTACGCCATCCGCTTCATGTCAAAGGGCATGTTCGCGGGATCGCAGGCCTCCAGAAGCCGCTTGTCCTTCATGACCGCCTTGTTCACCCGGTCGCGGTGGGCCTTGGACTTGTAGACGATCCACGCGAACACCACCGTCTCGCCCTTTTTGGCGCTGGTGACCTTCGTGAAGGGCAGGCCGAACTTGACCTTGAGATCGTCCCCCGAGGCTTCGTGATAGGCGAGCGCCCCGTGCTCGAGCCACACCTTGCTCGCCAGCGTGGCCATCTTCTTGTAGGCCTTCATGTTCTTGGAGGGGATCGGCAGCAGGAATCCGTCGACATATGTCATGGTGGATCTCCGTTTGGGAACACGCCCGTCGGGCGGATTTGAAGCACAATACCAGCCATGGCCCGCGACCTCCCCATCGGCAACGGCGACATGCTCGTGACCTTCGACAGGCTCTATCGCCTGCGCGACATCTACTACCCCTTCGTCGGCCACTTCAACCACACCCTGGGCCACGCCCAGCAGTTCGGCGTCTGGGCCGATGGCGAGTTCGCCTGGATCGCCGATGAGGGCTGGACCCGCTCGCTCCGATACGTTCCCGACACGCTCGTCACCGATGTGGTGCTCACCCACCAGGGGCTGAACCTCGAGATCCGCTGCTCCGACTGCGTTGACTTTCACGAGCACGCGCTCATCCGCAAGGCGGTGGTCAGGGATCTCTCCGGCAAGCCGCGCAAGGTCAGGCTCTTCTATCACTACGACCTGTCCATCGCCGAGAACCCGGTCGGCGACACCGCGAACTACGACCCCGACACCGCCGGGCTGGTGCTCTACAAGGGCGACTCGTACTTCATGATCAACGGCTGCGACTCCTCGAAGTGCGGCATCGAGCGCTGGGCCATCGGCACCAAGCGCCTCCACGGCGCCGAGGGAACCTGGCGCGATGCCGAGGATGGCGAGCTCGGCCGCAACGCCATCGCACAGGGATCCGTCGACGCCACCGTCGGCTTCGATGCCGATGTCCCCGCCTCGGGCGAGGCCTCCGTCTGGTCATGGTTCGTCTGCGGCAAGACCTACGACGAGGTGAGACGAGTGACCCGCGCCATCCACGAACGCGGGCCCGAC
>JBIPMO010000188.1:0-6194 GCA_044369085.1 Phycisphaerales bacterium | reverse complement strand
AGGCCGGGCTCGCCGAAAAGGGCCACGCCCTGGGCACCCCGTACTACATCTCCCCCGAGCAGGTCCGCGGCGAGGTCGAGATCGGCCCGCCCGCCGATGTCTACTCGCTGGGCGCGACCTTCTATCACATGGTCACGGGCACCCCGCCCTTCACCGGCGTCGATGCTCGCGAGGTGATGAACAAGCACCTGCACATCGCCGCCCGCCCGGCGGTCGAGGTTGCCCCCGCGCTCAACCCCGGGCTCAGCGAGGTCATCGACAAGATGCTCGCCAAGAAGCCGCAGGACCGCTACCACGACTGTGAGATGCTGCTCCTGGACCTGCTGGCGTGGCGAGCGGTGTTCACACTGGCGCGCGGCGAAGAGGAAACCGGGCGGGGGGGATAGGCCGCTGCGATGTTCCCCTGCCCGCCGAAGTGGCAGGCAGCGGCACCGGTCGGCGATGGCGAGCGCTGGGTTCCGGTAGGGATGCACCTCCCTAGACCGCCCCAACACGTGAGAATCGCGCAGTCCCATGCTCGCGGGACTTCGATATTGACCTCACTTCCGGGCACACCCCTTGCAACGATGGTCTGTCCGGCCGATACTCACTGACCTCATCCTTCCCCCAACCATGCCCGAACGAAAGCCGAAACATCCCAGTGACTCCAGCGTGTCCCGTCGGCCCCTGCCGGCGGCGACCGCGCTTGTCCTCGTGATGCTCGTGCTCGCCGCGGGGTCGGGGGCCACCTTCGCCGCGGGCTGGGACCGCGTGCCCTGGAGCGAGCCGCGCCAGAGCGAGCCGATGAAGCCGCTGCCCGCCCGCGAGGGGAGGCAGCCCGACCGCTCGCTCATCACGGACATCAAGCTGGCCGCCCGCCTGCTGCGGCGGGACCGGGTCAATCGACCATCCGCGGTCGCCATCGCGTGCGGCCTCGAACGCCGGGCCTGCGTGACGGCGAGCCCCGCCGCGCACCCATCGCTGGAACTGGATGATTCGCGTTTGTCGCTGCCCCCGCCCGTGGCGTGAGCGCGCGACCAGGATCGTGCGCCCGATCGAGCGCCATCCGCCCGTCTCCAGTGTCCTCCGCAAGAACCAGTCAACCCGCACCGCCCGGCGCGATCGCCCCGGCCGCACGTTCTTGAACGCGGCCCGGGCGGCATCCCCGCCCGCGCGGCGCATCCATCGAACCGAAAGAGCCCGCCATGCCCGCTGATATCCCAGTCGTCGGCCCGATCATCAACGCGATCTTCGGCACGCGCAACGAGCGCTTCGTCAAGCGCTACACGGCCAAGGTCAACCAGATCAACGAGATGGAGCCCAAGATCCGTCTCCTGACCGATGCGCAGATCCGCGACAAGACCGCCGAGTTCCGCGCCCGCATCGCCAAGGGCGAGAAGGGTGATGACGTGATGGTCGAGGCCTTCGCGGTCGCTCGCGAGGCCATGGACCGCGCTGTGGGCATCCGCAACGCCTTCAACCCCAAGTTCCGCGAGATCTTCCCCAAGGACAAGCTGCCCGCGAACATCCGCGAGATCTACGAGCGCCTCATCGCCGAGATGGACGCCGCCGAGCCCGTGCCCGCCGACGGCCTGCTGCTGGGGAACGTGGGACCGCAGGCGGGGTGGATCTGGACCGACATCCCGGCGGAGTTCTACAACGCCGTCCGCGAGATCTTCACGCAGAGCAAGCCTCCATTCCGAGCCCGCCCGTTCGATGTGCAGCTCATCGGCGCCATGGTGCTCTACGGCGGCAAGATCGCCGAGATGAAGACGGGCGAAGGCAAGACCATCGTCGCCCCGCTCGCCTGCTACCTCTCGGCGTGCGAGGGGTGGAAGATGCACGTCGTCACGGTGAACGACTATCTGGTGCAGCGCGACCGCGACTGGACCTTCCCCTACTTCCGCGCCCTGGGCCTCACCGTCGGCGCGATCCACCCCATGCACATGCAGGACGAGGATGAGAAGCGCCGCATGTACCAGTGCGACGTGATCTACGGCACCACCGCCGAGTTCGGCTTTGATTACCTCCGCGACAACATGAAGCGCACCGTCGAGCAGCAGGTGCAGCGCGTCCGCGAGATGGCGATCGTCGACGAGGTCGACTCGATCCTCATCGACGAGGCCCGCACCCCGCTGATCATCAGCGGGCCGGCCCACGACGATAACCCGCGCTACGACCTGGCCGATCAGCTCGCCCGCCACCTCGTCAGGATGAACGAGCCCTGGATCGCCGCCGATGAGAAGGTCGACGACCTCAAGAAGCGCATCAAGGGCACCGAGGGCGACATCCGCAACGCCCGCGACAAGGCCAAGATCGCCGAGCTGCAGGCCGCCCTCAAGCGCTACAAGGACGAACTCCCCAAGGTCGAGGCCGAGCGCGGCCGCTTCATCCAGTACTACGAGGTCGAGCGCGACAAGAAGCGGGCCAACCTCACCCACCACGGCGTCGTCGAGGCCCAGAAGAAGGCCGACATGGGCTCCTTCTACGTCGGTGCCAACATCGACATGCCCCACCTGCTCGAGCAGTCCCTGCGCGCCCACGCCGTCTACGAGCGCGACCGCGACTACATCGTCGCCCCCGTCCAGGACCCGCAGACCGGCCGCCAGGAGCCGGGCATCGTCATCGTTGACGTGAACACCGGCCGACCCATGGTCGGCCGCCAGTGGTCCGATGGCCTGCACCAGGCCGTCGAGGCCAAGGAAGGCGTCAAGATCAAGCAGGAGACCCAGACCGTCGCGTCGGTGACGATCCAGAACTTCTTCAAGATGTACAAGCGTCTGGCGGGCATGACCGGCACCGCCGACACCGAGGCCCAGGAGTTCAACGACATCTACAAGCTCGATGTCGTGGTCATCCCCACCAACCTCCCCGTCACGCGCCGCGACTTTGATGACACCGTCTACCTCACCGCCAAGGACAAGTGGGAGGCGATCGTCGACGAGATCAAGGCCTTCCACGATGTGGGCCGGCCGGTGCTCGTCGGCACCACCAGCGTCGAGAAGTCCGAGATGCTCTCGCGCATGCTCACCAGCAAGCACGGCGTGCAGCACGAGGTCCTCAACGCCAAGCAGCACGAACGCGAGGCCAACATCGTCGAGAACGCGGGCCAGCTCGGCGCCGTCATGATCGCCACCAACATGGCGGGCCGCGGCACCGACATCAAGCTCGGCAAGATCACCAAGCAGGCCCTGCTCGACCACTGGCTCCGCCGCGGCATCGCCCCGCGCGAGCTGACCGTCGAGATGACCGACGAGCAGGTCCGCGAGCACTGCTACCGCAAGATCGCGCCCAAGGAGCTGGGCCTCCAGAAGCGCGAGGTCGAGGGCATCGCCCCCGCCGACCTTGAGCAGCGGCTGCTCCGCCACTGGGTCACCAAGTACACCTGGATCGACGCCAAGCAGGCCGAGAAGATGAACCCCGACCAGTGCCGCGCCGCGATCGATGAGACCGCTCGCTTCATGCTCCACCGCATCCGCTGGGTCCAGACCATCGAGGAGCTCGGCGGCCTGCACGTCATCGGCACCGAGCGCCACGAGAGCCGCCGCATCGACAACCAGCTCCGCGGCCGTTCGGGCCGCCAGGGCGACAAGGGGTCGTCCCGCTTCTTCGTCGGCCTCGACGACGACCTGATGAAACTCTTCGCGGGCAACGCCACCATGAACATCCTCAGCAAGCTGGGGATGAAGGAGGGCGACGCCATCGAGCACCCGATGCTCTCCAAGAGCATCGTCCGCGCCCAGCGCAAGGTCGAGGAACGCAACTTCCAGATCCGCAAGAACATCCTCGAGTACGACGAGGTCATGGAGCACCAGCGCCGCGACTTCTACGGCACGCGCCAGCGCGTCCTCGAGGGCCGCGAGGTCAAGGGGCTCATCCTCGACTACATCGAGGACGCCGTCGCCTCCGCCGTCGCCAAGTACCTCGACAAGGACTACTTTGCCGAGTGTGTCGCCGAGTACGCCCGCGAGAGGCTGGGCTGCTCCATCGGCGTCGAGCGCCTCCGCGGCCGCGACCGCGACGACGCCGAGGCCATGCTCCGCAAGGAGGCCGCCGATGATGCTCGCCACGAGATCGATGTCACCCTGGGCGAGTACCTCCCGGAGCTCGCCATCGAGAACCCCAGCAACGACCCCGCCGACCGCGACACCAAGGGGCTGTCGGCCTGGGCCCTCTCGCGCTTCCGCGTCGAGATGGCCGAGGGCGATGCGCTCAAGATGAGCGCCAAGCAGATCCGCGAGCGGCTGATCGAGGCCGCCCTCGACCAGGTCAAGGAGGCCGACCTCAAGGAACTCGACCAGTACCTCGCCCCGGACTACGCCCCGCGCGAGCTCTCCAAGTGGCTCAAGACCACCCTCGACATCGACCTCACCTCCGAGGAGATCTCCAAGAAGGAGACCCCCGAGCAGGTCGTCGAGGCCGCCCTCGCCCAGGTGCGCGAGCGCTACGAGAACCGCGAGGTCGAGTACCCCGTCGACGCGATGATGGAAATGACCATGTCGCTCATCCGCCAGCAGGGGCCCGCCGCGGCCGCCGTCCTGTCGGACTGGGCCAAGCGCCGCTTCGGGCTCGCCTGGGACGATGCCTACATCCGCTCCAAGACCCCGCAGCTCATCCGCGATGAGCTCTTGGCCGAGTCCCGGAAGTACGTCGCCGAGAACCGCCTCGCCCGGGCCATCGAAGAGGCCCTCGCCGCCGACAAGGGCAACGACGCCCTCGAGGCCCACTTCCGCGACAAGTTCAACGCCCCGCTGCCGCACTGGCTCCTCCGCCTGCAGGGCGAGGACCGCAAGCAGGCCATCCGCGCCCGCGTCGAGAACGTGCAGCGCAGCGAGCTTCTTGGCTTCGAGCGCTTCGTGATGCTCGAGGTCCTCGACAGCGCCTGGAAGGATCACCTCTACGACATGGACCGCCTGCGCGACACCATCAACTACCGCGCCTTCAGCCAGCAGGACCCCCGCATCGAGTTCAAGCGCGAGGGCAGCCGAACCTACCGCGAGATGCAGGACCGCGTCCGCGAGCGCATCTCCCAGTACATCTTCAGAGTACGCCCGCAGATCAACGTCCCCCAGGCGGCGCCGCAGCCGCGACAGGTCGCCGCGCCCGTGGCGGCGAGCCCCGCCGCCGCCGCGGCCCGGCCGGCCGCGATGCCCGGTCGGATGATGGGCGCCTCCATGTTCGCCGGGCCGGGGTTCGATGCCCCCGCCCCTCGTCCGGCCCCCGGGCCCGCCCAGGCCCCCCAGGGAAACCCTCCCACGCAGGCGTAAAACGCCGCTAACGCGCGACCAACTCGCCGCGACAACGAATCACCACTCGTCGTCGCGGTGGCCGCGCGCACCTACAATGGCCGCGTCCGGGACAACACTTGGAGGGAACCAGATGCGTCACCAGATCTGTGCGTTCGTGCTCGTCGCCGCCGTCGCTTCGCAGGCTCGGGCCGTCGAGCTCTGGAACAACGGGCCCTTCGTCACCAACCCCACGGGCGGCACCGGATCGATCGCGGGCCTCCCCATCAGCAACGCCGACGGCTTCAACGTCCCCGGCTCGTCGTTCCTCTTCTCGACCAGCGGCGTCAACGCCGCGGCCGTCATCAACACCGCCGTTGCCGAGGACTTCATCGTCCCCGCGGGCGGGTGGGACCTCGACTCCGCGACCTTCTACGCCTTCCAGACCTCGCAGACCACGGCCACCGTCACCGAGATCCGTGTCAACCTCTGGACCGACACCCCGTTCTCCGCGGGTTCCCCCGGCGCGCCCGCCGTCCTGCCCCAGCCCGTGCTCGCCCAAAGCCTTGTCCTGAACCCGGGCCCCGGCACCTTCGTGGCCCACCGCCAGAGCCCGACGGGCACGAGCACCGTCCGACCCGTGTTCGCTTACACCGTGTCGCTCGACGGGCTGCCCGATGCCGGGGTGCTCGCCCCGGGGCGCTACTGGCTCGAATGGTCCTACATCGGGGCCAGCAGCCCGTCGCAGAACGTGTTCATGCCGCTGGTCTCGCCCCGCACCGCCGTCCCCGAGCACAACGCTCGCCTGCTGAACTCGATCGATGGCAGCGCGGGCGGGCCGCGCGTGTGGTTCGAAGGGCGCGAGGGCTTCGTCGCCGGGCAGGCCGAGGGAAGGGCCTATTCGTTGCCGTTCATCCTCGGCGGGACCGCGATTCCGTCGCCCGGGTCTCTGGCGCTGGCGGGACTGATCGGGCTCGCGTCCGCTCGACG
>JBIPMO010000187.1:0-6217 GCA_044369085.1 Phycisphaerales bacterium | reverse complement strand
GGGACACGACGCTGATCCTGGATCCCGCCGACCTGCACGAGGTCATGTCGTTCCTGAAGTCCGATCCGCGCTGCGATTTCAACTTCCTGTCGGATGTGATCGGGGCCGATTACCTGCAGTACCCGGCGGCGACGCTCGGGCGCTTCGCGGTGATCTACAACCTGTGCTCGTACAAGCGGACCGACCGGCTGTTCGTGAAGGTGTTCCTGAACCCATCCAAGCCGACCGAGGGGATCGAGGAGGACCCGGCCCTGTGGGTCGACTCGGTGACCGATCTTTGGCCCGGGGCTGAATGGACCGAAAGAGAAGTCTTTGACATGTTCGGGATCCGTTTCCGCAACCATCCCGACCTTCGCCGGATATTGACTTGGGAGAGCTACCCGGCTCACCCGCTGCGGAAGGACTACCCACTTCGGGGGCGTGGCGAGCGTGAGAACTACCGGGTGGTGTCTCGGACCGATGCTTGATAGCCGCGTGCTAGGGATGGTCGCCGTGCGGCGCTCCCCGGCGCGGCTCGGAGTGTGATGCATGCGCGGCGTTCAGACTTTGTCGTTGATCGGTGGGTTCCTGCTGGCCTGTTCGGCGCTCGCGCAGCAGCCCGTGGCGCAGCCCGCTGGCGTGGGGGGCGGGGCCGGGGGCGATGACAAGCCCGTGGTGATCCCGCAGGAGAACTGGGAGCGGATCGCGCCGCCCATCGGGCCGGCGCAGCCGATCGGCGACAACCCCAAGCGGCCCTACACCATCATGGTCGGCGATGATGCGCCGTTCCTGAAGTTCAGCGACTACCTCCTCGGCGAGCCGGTCACGGCTTGGGAAAAAGGCAAGATCTACGTCCTGTTCCCCTTTGCCCTTTTCTGCGACCCATGCCTCGAAGAGCTGCCCACGCTCACGCGGCTGCAGAACGAGTTCTCCGGGCAGGACGTCACGATCATCGGGGTCACAAGCCCGTCCCCGACGCACACCGAAGAGAGCGTCCGCAAGTACATCTTCGAGACGATGGCCGACAAGATCGGCTTCCACGTCGCGTGGGACCGGCCTCGGCGATTCTTCGACGATCTGCTCTACCCGTCGGGCCGCAGCAGCATCCCGACGGTGGCGATCATCGACCGCGATGGCAAGCTCGCGTACCTCGGCGGCCCGGAGTTCTATGAGAAGACGCTCCGCCAGATCGCTTCAGGGACGTTTGATCTCGAAGCCGCGACGCGGACCTACTTCAACGAGATCCAGGTCGGGTGGGGCTACGCGCACTTCGAGAAGTTCCTGCGTGAGAAGAACTTCGGGGATGCGTACGCGGTGGGGCGGCAGATCGTGTTCGACCGCGGCGCGGATGTGTACTTCGCCAACGCGAACGTGGCGTGGGCGATCGTCGATCCACAGAACCCGCCTGCGCAGACCGATCTCGACCTGGCCTTGGCCGCCGCCGCGAGGGCGTACGGCATCAGCGAAGGCAAGGTCGCCATCGCCAACGAGACGCTCGCACGCGTCCACTTCGTCCGCGGCGAGCTGATGGAAGCCGTCCGCTTCCAGCGCGAGGCCGTGAATGTCTCCAAGTCCGACAAACAGCGCCAGCAACTCCAGGCAACGCTGAAGGAGTACGAAGTCGCGTACGCGCAGCAGCGTTCGGGCGCGCCTCCGGAAACGCCGGCTGCGCCGGCGGGTAAGCCCTGAGCGGCCCGGGCCCGTCACTGTCGTTCCGGGCTCGTTCAAGGCACTTCAGCGACCGTGAACGCTTGTGGCCGATTGGCGCAGCCGCCGCACGCAGTCGGCGATGATCCCCGCGGCCTCCGCGAGTTCCTGCTCGGTTGTGAAGCGCGACAGGCTGAACCTCAGCGACCCGTGGGCGCGCTCGGGGGGGATGCCCATGGCCAGCAGAACCGGAGATGGGTCGAGCGAGCCGCTGCTGCACGCCGCGCCGGCGCTCGCATACACACCGCGCTCCGAGAGCAGCAGCAGCAGCGCCTCGGCCTGCAGCCGCGGGAAGGCGATGTTGGTGGTGTTCCACAGGCGGAGGCGGGCATCTCGCGGGCCATTGATGCTCGCATCCGAGACCCCAGTCAGCACATCAGCCTCAAAGCGGTCGCGCAGATGCGCGAGTCTTTCGCGTTCGGCATCGTCGGCGAGCCATGCCTGCGCGGCCTGAGCCGCGGCGGCCATCGCGACGATGCCCGGGACGTTCTCCGTCCCACCCCGCCGCTCCATCTCCTGCGTCCCGCGCAGCACGGGCCGCAGCCGAACCCCGCGACGGATGAAGAGCCCGCCCGCACCCTTGATGCCATGGAACTTGTGCCCGCTGAATGAGAGCAGGTCGATCGGCATGGCCGCGACATCGCAGGGCATCTTGCCGATCCACTGCGTGGCATCGGTGTGGAAGGGGATGCCTCGGGCGCGGCAGGCAGCGCCGATCTCGGCGATGGGGTGGATCGCGCCGGTCTCGTTGTTGGCCCATTGCACGCTGACCAGCGCGACCGAGTCGTCCAGCAGCGCATCCAAGGCGTTGGGGTCGGCGATGCCGCCATCCCCGAGCGGGAGCAGGCGGGTGGTGATGCGGCCCGCCGATTCCTCTTCAAGCGACTTGCACAGATCGCGGACGGCCTCGTGCTCGACAGCCGTGGTGACGATGACGGACTTTCTGGCGTTCGCTGCCAGCACACCGCGGAACGCCGCATCGATGGACTCGGTCGCCCCGCTCGTGAAGACGAGCTCCCTGGGCGTGCAGCCCAGGAGCCGGGCCACCGAACGCCGAGCCAGGTCGACTTCCTGCCGCGCCCCTTGCCCGCCGCGGTGCACGCTCGACGGGTTCTCCCAGTGCTCGGCGAGCACGCGAAGCACCCCGGCCGTCGCTTCCGGCAGAGGTTTGGTCGTCGCGTTGTTGTCGAGGTAGATCATGCGGCGTTCGTCCCACCACGTCAGCGGGGGCAACGCCGGACTGTATGCCAAGGGCTGTTCCGCCAGTCAGCGCGGCTGGCGTGGGTCGAACGTGCCCGACACCGCATCGAGGTTCAGCGGGCCGTAGATATGCGGGAACGGTTCGCCATGAGAGGCTTCCCAGCGCAACGCTGAAGAAAGCAGCGCGGGGTCGATTTCAAGCGCGATGAGGCGGTCCTGCCCGGCAAAGTGGCGGAGGAGCGTGGCTTCCAACTGCTCGTGCGTCGAGCAGTGGATGAAGCCCTCACGAGACAAACTCGGGTGCTCGTACCGCCCCAGACGCACCCCAGCGGCCCACTGCTCGGGCGTGGTGATGTGGAGGATGGTCATCAACGATCAGAAGATCGAGACGCGGCTTGCCAGGCGACGCAGCCAGTTTGAAACGGCGGGCTGCTGCTCAGCGATGCGGCCACCATCGACCGGCTGGTCAATGAAGCGATCGCAGGCCGAACGAAGGCTGAAGGCGAAAAAAACTGCATCCACGACGGTGCGCATGGGCGACTCCAATTTCTGCTTCCCCTGTGCTCGCAGGGCGTTCCCTTGTGCAACGCATCCAGTATTCACTCATTTCAGCATCAAGTCCAAGAACCAACCAAAAAACTGGGCGATGTGCCTAGTTCTTGTGGCCGCTTTGCGCGAAGGTAGTCATTTGTACGGGTTCGGCGTGGTCGCCATGGCGGACGGCTCCACCAGTGCGGAAGCCGAGCCGCGGCAACCCGCTAGTCCTCTTTGGCCTTCGCCCACGTGTCCTTGAGCGTCACGGTCCGGTTGAAGACGAGCGCACCGGGCTTCGAGTCCTTGTCGACGCAGAAGTAGCCCAGCCGCTCGAACTGGAACTTCTCGCCCGGCTTCGCCCCGGCGAGCGAGGGTTCGAGCAGGCCCTGCACCACTTCGAGCGAGGCCGGGTTGAGGTCGTCGATGAAGTTGCCCGTCGCCTTGCCCGGCTCTTCGACCTTGAAGAGGCGGTCAAAGAGGCGGACCTCGGCCTTGACGGCGTGCTGCTCGGCGACCCAGTGGAGCGTGGCCTTGACCTTGCGTCCATCGGGGGCATCGCCGCCGCGCGTTGCGGGGTCGTGGGTCGCTCGGAGCTCGATGATCTCGCCCTGATCGTTCTTGATGACCTCTTTGCAGGTGATGAAGTAGGCCCAGCGCAGCCGCACCTCGCGCCCCGGGGCCAGGCGGAAGAACTTCTTGGGCGGGTCTTCCATGAAGTCATCGCGCTCGATGTAGATGACCTTGGAAAATGGCACCGTGCGCGAGCCCGCGGCGGGGTCCTCGGGGTTGTTCTGGCAGTCGAGGTTGTCGACCGTTCCGTCGGGCCAGTTCTCGATCACCACGCGCAGCGGGCGCAGCACGGCCATGCGGCGATTGGCCCGCTTGTTCAGGTCATCGCGGATCGCGTTCTCGAGGCGGCCGATGTCGATCATCGAATCGACCTTGGTGACGCCCACATCCTCCATGACCGCGCGGATCGATTCCGGTGTATATCCACGGCGGCGGTAGCCGCTGATCGTCGGCATCCGCGGGTCATCCCAGCCGCTCACCACCTTCTGCTCGACCATCTTCAGCAGGTTGCGCTTGCTGAGGATCGTGTAGTTGATGATGAACTTGGCGAACTCGATCTGCTGCGGGTGGTGGATCTTCTTGTCCGCGGGCCGGCCCTGATTCACCGCGTCGATGAACCAGTCGTAGAGCGGCCGGTGGTTCTCGAACTCCAGCGTGCAGATCGAGTGCGTCACCCCTTCCAGCGAGTCCTCAAACCCGTGGGCCCAGTCGTACATCGGGTAGATGCACCACGTGGTGCCGGTGTTGTGGTGCTCCTCGTGGAGGATGCGGTACATCACGGGGTCGCGGAGATTGAAGTTCGGCGACGCCAGATCGATCTTGGCCCGCAGCGTCATCGCGCCGTTGGGGTGCTTGCCCGCGCGCATCTCGCGGAAGCGTTCGAGGCTCTCGGCGGTCGGGCGGTCACGGAACGGGGAGGTGGCGGGAACGCTCGGCGTTCCGCGGCGCTTGCTGACTTCCTCGGCGTTCAGTTCGCAGACGTAGGCGAGCCCTTTGGTGATCAGCTCCTCGGCCCAGGTGTACATCTGCTCGAAATACGATGAGGCCCAGAACAGCCCGCCGCCGTTGGGCGACCCCGCCGACCAGTCAGCGCCGAGCCAGCGGACATCCTCCATGATGGCATCGACGTACTCCTGCTCTTCCTTGGCGGGGTTGGTGTCATCGAAGCGCAGGTTGAACTTGCCATCGAACTTCCTGGCGAGCCCGTAGTTCAGCAGGATGCTCTTGGCATGGCCGATGTGCAGGTAGCCGTTGGGCTCGGGGGGGAAGCGCGTCTGAACCCGGGGCGTCGCGGGGCGATCGGGCCACGATCCCCACTTCCCAGAGGCGTTGTCGGCCTCGACGATCTGCTCGATGAAGTTCAGCGGGCGGTGCGCGGCGGAAGAGTGCGTCGAGTCGGGGTGCCCGCGGTCGGTGGCGGGCTTGCTGGCGTCAGGCATGGCAAGCTCCTTCGTCCCTCCGGGCGGCCCGTGCCCAGCGGCGCGGGATCGAAGGGCGGTGTGTTGTTCGACAAGGCATTGTACGGCCGCGCGACGATGCGCGACCAAGCCTGGCATTCGCGGGGTGGTGGGCATCGCTCACGATCCGACATCCATGCACGAAAACCGGTGGATCCGCCCGCACCCGGGGGTTACCGTCCCGAGCATGCAAGGGCTGCCCACGAACGAGCGGATGTACCAGGCGATCACGGAGCGCGATGCCGACTTCGATGGGGTGTTCTACACCTGCGTCAAGACGACGGGCATCTTCTGCCGCCCGACGTGCACCGCTCGGACCCCGCTCGCTCGCAACGTGGAGTTTGTCGGCAGCGTGCAGGAAGCGATGCTCGCGGGCTACCGCCCGTGCAAGGTGTGCAAGCCCGATGAGCCCGCGGGCGGGCAGCCCGCCTGGGTCAAGCGGCTGCTCGAACAAGTTGAGGAACGCGATCGGCCGGGGCCGGGGGCGAGTGCGGCGGGCCGCATGCGCGATGCCGACCTGCGAGCCATGGGGATCGATCCGGGTGCCGCTCGACGCTACTTCCAGGCCCACTACGGCATGACGTTCCAGGCCTACCAGCGTGCCAAGCGACTGGGCAAGGCCTTCGCTTCCCTCCGCTCTGGAACCAGCGAACTCCGTGCGGGCATGGATCAGGGCTGGAACTCATCAAGCGCATTCCGCGATGCGTTCAAGCAGCAGTTCGGCGCCCCGCCCGGCCGGGCACGCAAGGGAGAAACGGAAATGATGATCG
>JBIPMO010000021.1:0-18458 GCA_044369085.1 Phycisphaerales bacterium | reverse complement strand
CGGTGGCTGGCGCGGTTCAGCGATGAGCGGCCCGGGGAACTTTTCCTGATCGCGTGGCTGGTGCCATCGTGGGTGGTGTTTGAACTGGTGAACACGAAGCTGCCGCACTACACGATGCCGTTGTACCCGGCGCTGGCTCTGCTGAGCGCCCGAGCGGTGATGCTGGCATCAAGCGATGCTTCGGCGGCGACGGCGATGGGGCTGCGGTCGATCGGTGCGCGGATCGGGTTTGGTGTGTGGCTTGTGCTGGGGGTGGCTTTGACGGCGGCTGCGCCGGTGGCGCTGGCACGATTCGGCGGGCTCGGGGGAGACATGAACACGCGGCTGATGATGGGGGCGCTGGTGGGCACGGCGACCGGCTGCGTGGTGGTTGCGGCGCGGGCGTTGTGGCTCGGGCTGTTTGCGCGGGCCCAGCACTTCGGGCTGGCGGCGATGGTGCTCGCGGGGGCCGCGAGCTTTGGTGTGGTGCTGCCACGTCTGCACGCGCCCTGGGTTTCGCCTCGGCTGGCCCGGATCATCGACGGGGCGGACCCGAAGGGCACTCGACCGGTGGCGGCTGTGGGGTATCACGAGGACAGCCTGAAGTTCCTGACCAACGGTCGGCTGGATCGGCTGGGGTGGCCGAGCGTGCGGGAATGGGTCGCGGCACACCCGGATGGGCTGGTGATCGTGCCCGCAGCGGGGTTTGAGGAGAAGGCCAAGGAGGCCGGGGTTGCGTTGGTGCCGATCGGGCGGACGAGCGGGTTCAACTACTCGAAGGGGGATGAGGTGGACTTGCTGGTGACGGAACCGGGAGGGTGAATCGGGATTCGGGGCTTGGGCGATGGGCGGGGGTATCATTCCCGCTTCCCCGAAGGGCCATTGCGTGACGACGATCGCCAGCCAGCCACAGCAGGCTCCCAAGACGCCGGTGCCGCGCAAGCGCCGGAGCGGTTTCATGGGCTGGCTTGAGTCGTTCATCTCGCGGCTGTCGACGCGGAACAACTTCTGGCACCGGGTGTGCTCGCTGATCTGGCTGCCCTACGCGTTCAAGAGCGGGATCCAGATGAAGCGGGTGGATTCGAGCACGTTCACGGCGGTGCTGCCGTTCCGGCGGTTCAACCGCAACTGGTACAACGCGATGGCGGGTGCATCGCTGCTGGCCAACAGCGAGATCGCGGGGGGGATGTATCTGTTCGCGGAAGTCGGCGGCGACTACACGGTGGTGTGCAAGGAGCTGAAGTACCGGTTCCTGCGTCCGTGTTTCGGGCCCGCGGTCTACAAGGTGGCCCAGGCGCCGGACATCAAGGCGCTGGTTTCGGCTGGGGGCGAGTTCAACGTCGATATGGAACTGGACATTCTGCAGCAGCGTCTGCCGATCCCCGGTCGCAGCAAGCCCGCCAAGGACATGCGCGTCGGCAAGTGCAACGTGACCTTCCACGTCACTCCCAAGGTGATGCACGAGGAGCGCGAGCGGCGGCGAGATTCCCTGGATGGCCGGGCATCCTGAGGGCGGCTGCATCCGCGGGACCCCGTCTCGCGGATACCTGTCCGGGGGAGTCCAGATGACGCACGCGGGCCCGTCCGGGCCTACCATTCCAGTCTGCAATCCCTCACCTTGCGGGCCTTGCGCGATTCGGGCCCGAGCACAGGACTTCTGATGCCATCTGATGGACGAAAGGACGCATTGAACGCACGCCCCGAGAAGGGTTCGCCCACGCCGGCCGCCGGCGGATCGGGCCCCGGAGCGACGGCGGCGAGCCGCTTCCGCGGCAACCCCTTCGGCTGGCTGGTGCTCGTGAGCCTGGTGCTCATGCTGGTGCTGATCATGCAGTCGGTGGGCCGCCGGACCAACGATGTGACGTGGCAGCAGTTCGAGTCGTACTACAAGGAAGGCGCGCTGACCGAGGTGACGCGGAGCGACCGCGCCATCGTCGCGAAGAAGGCGGCGAGCGGGGCCGAGGCCACCGATCAGTACATCCAGTACAACGTCCCGACGGGTGCCAAGGAATCGGTCTACAAGGACCTGATGGCCATGACGGGGGGGAACTTCAAGAACGATCCGGGCCCGCCGGTGTGGCTGCTCTTCCTGTCGTCGCCGCTGACGATCACGATCGTGTTCTTTGTGCTCATCTGGTTCATCATCTCGCGGGCGCTCCGCGGTTCGGGCGGGCCGGGGGGGATGCTCGGGACGTTCGGCAAGTCGCGGCACCGCGTGCTCGCCAAGGAGTCAACGGGGATCACTTTCGCGGACGTCGCGGGGGTGGACGAGGCCAAGGACGAGGTGAAGGAGATCGTCGAGTTCCTCAAGCACCCCAAGAAGTTCATGAAGCTGGGCGGGCGGATCCCGCGCGGCGTGCTGCTGGTGGGCGACCCGGGCTGCGGCAAAACGCTGCTGGCCAAGGCGATCGCGGGCGAGGCGGATGTGCCCTTCTTCTCGATCTCGGGGTCGGACTTCGTCGAGATGTTCGTGGGTGTGGGCGCATCGCGGGTGCGCGACCTGTTCAAGCAGGCCAAGGATTCGTCGCCGTGCATCATCTTCCTGGATGAGATCGACGCTGTGGGCCGCCGCCGGGGCGGGGGCTTCACCACCGGCGGGCACGATGAGCGCGAGCAGACGCTCAACGCGATTCTGGTCGAGATGGATGGCTTTGATTCATCGGATCAGATCATCGTGATCGCGGCGACCAACCGGGCGGATGTGCTCGACCCGGCGCTCACGCGACCGGGGCGGTTCGACCGGCAGGTCGTGGTGCCGCTGCCCGATGTCAAGGGCCGGTACGACATCCTGAAGGTCCACTCCAAGAAGGTGAAGATGGGCCCGGATGTGGACCTCGAGCGGATCGCCAAGGCGACGCCGATGTTCAGCGGTGCCGAGCTCGCGGCGATCATCAACGAGGCGGCGATCAGCGCCACGCTGCTCGACAAGGAGTTTGTCGAGCAGGAGGACATGGAAGAGGCGCGGGACAAGATCCGCTACGGGCGGAGCCGCAAGAGCCGCGTGATCGAGGAAAAGGAGCGCGTGGCGACGGCGTATCACGAGGCGGGGCACGCCGTGCTGCAGAAGCTGCTCCCCGATGCGGACCCGCTGCACAAGGTGACGATCATCCCGCGCGGGCAGGCGATGGGGGCGACGTTCAGCCTGCCCGAGAAGGACCGGTACGGGTACGGGCTCAAGTGGCTGCGGGCAACGATGCGCGTCGTGTGCGGCGGCCGGATCGCCGAGGAGCGCAAGACCTCGGACATCTCGTCGGGCGCGGCGATGGACATCACGATGCTGACGCGGCTGGCCCGGGCGATGGTGCTGGACTGGGGCATGAGCGAGCGGCTGGGGTTCGTGCGCTATTCCGGGTCCGACACGCGCGAGACGTTCCTGCCCGACCGCGAGTATTCCGAGGAGACAGCGCGGATCGTGGATGATGAGATCCGGCGGCTGGCATCCGAGGCGTTCGAAGAAGCGCGGCGGATCCTGATGGAGAACTGGGAGAAGGTCGAGTCGGTGGCGCTCGCTCTGCTGAAGTACGAGACGCTGACCGGGGCCGAGGTCGAGAAGCTGATGAAGGGCGAGACGCTGGGCAAGCCGACGGTCAGCGACCTGCTGGCGGCCGAGGCGACCAGGACGCGGCTCGCGCAGCCGGCACAGACGCCCGCCAAGGATGGCAAGGACCTGGGCCCGGGTCTGATGCCAAGCCCGGCGTGATTGCGTTCATTGACTGCTGAACACCTGTTTCAGACCTCTTCGCGGATCAGGTCTGACCAGCGGGCGCGGATGGTGCACGTCATCTCGCCGGGTGATCCATCGCCGATGGCCTTGCCCTCGATGCGCGTCACGGGCAGGACACCCCACGACGAGTTGGTGAGGAAGAGCTCATCGGCATCCAGCACATCGGTGATGGTGATGAGGCGCTGCGAGACGCCGATGCGGAGGGCGCTCGCGATATCGATCACCGCGCCGCGCGTCACGCCCGGCAGCACGGGGCTGGGAACCGCGCCGGCATCCTCTTCACCGCGAGCGATGGGGGTGATGAGCGCGCCATCACGAACGGCGAACAGGTTGCTGACGGTGCCGCCGCAGATGTGGTTGGTGACCTGGAGCACCAGCGCCTCGGCGGCGTGCTGCGCGGCGGCGGCCTGCAGCTCGCGCAGCCGCCACCAGTAGTTGAGGGTCTTGTGGCCCTCGAAGGGGTTGAGCGGGTTGGCGCGGGCATCGGCGATGCGGACCGCGACGCCGCGCTCGAACATCTCGGCGGGATAGCGGGTGGCGGGCTGGACCGAGATGATGACGGTGGGGTCGGCGGGGCCCCGGCCCGAGTTCGAGAGCATGTTGAGGTCGCCGCCCGTCACCGTCAGGCGGACGCGGGCCCGAGCGGGTTCATCGGCGGCGGTGCTCAGCAGCTCGGAGCGCTCGACGACGTGCTCGACGAGTTCCTGCAGGGCGCGGATCTTGAGCGAATCCGAGAGGCCCAGGAGGCGGGCGGAGGCGTCGAGGCGCTCCATGTGCTTGTGGATGCGGAAGACGCGGCCGCGGGTGGCATCCTCATCGCCCGCGATCGGGGCGGCGAGCATGGTCTCGAACAGCCCGACGGCGTGGACGAGCCCCGAATCAAAGGCCGAGAGGCGGGCCTCCTCGCGCGTGACGAACCTGCCGTTGATCCAGACTGTTTCGGGCATGGGGGACACGATAGCGGGCGGCGGGGCGATAGCATGCCCGGATGCTGGTCGAGGATCTGGTTCAAGCGATGGAGACCCTGGCCCCGCCGCGGTACGCCGAGGCGTGGGACAACGTGGGCCTGCTGGTCGGGGATCCGAAGCGAGCTGTCACCGGCCCGGTGCTGCTGACAATCGACCTGACGCCCGATGTGGCGGCGGAGGCGATCGAGGCGAAGGCGGGGGCGGTGATCGCGTATCACCCGCCGATCTTCGCGGCCCTGAAGCGGCTGGTGATGCGGTCGCCGCAGAGCTCGGTGGTGCCGCGGATGATCGAGTCTGGGATCGCGGTCTATTCGCCGCACACCGCTCTGGACAACACCCCCGGGATGCTGACGGATTGGCTGATCGACCAGTGCGGAGCGGTCGGCGAGCGAGCAGCGCTCGTGCCCGCACCGGCCGCCGATGCGATGTGCAAGGTGGTGGTATTCGTGCCCGCTGTGCCCGGCGATGTCATCGAGCGGGTCCGCGCGGCGATGGCATCAGCCGGAGCGGGGGTGATCGGCAACTACGAATCGTGCTCGTTCGCTTCGGCGGGGCGTGGGTCGTTCCGTGGGAACGAGGCATCGAGGCCCGCGGTGGGCCGAGCGGGGGAACTGGAATCGGTCGAGGAGCTACGGCTTGAGATGGTGTGCCCGGCCGCGATGGTCGAAGCCGTGATCGCGGCGGTGCGGTCGGTGCATCCATACGAAGAGCCGGCGTTTGATGTGTACCCGCTCGCGGGCCGGACTGAGCGGCGGGCCGGTGGCGGGCGCGTGGCGATGCTGAACTCCCCCACTGCTCTGGCCGACATCACAGGGCGGCTGAAGCAGCGGCTGGGCATCGCGGCGGTGCAGGTGGCGGAGGCCCGGAGCACGGTGTCGCGGATCGCGTGTGTGCCCGGGTCGGGGGCAGCGCTGGTCAGCGCCGCGATCGCGGCGGGCGCCGATTGTTTCGTGACCGGCGAGATGAAGCACCACGAGGTGCTCGCAGCGCTCGATGGGGGATGCTCGGTGATCCTCGCGGGGCACACGGAGACCGAGCGGCCCTACCTGAAGGTGCTGTGCGAGCGGCTGGTGTCGATGGGGCTGGGTGCGCGGTTCATGGTGAGCGCCCGCGACCGCGCCCCGCTGCGAGGCGCGTGATGCAGCATTCCGGTCACGCCGGCATGGATCCTTGGTTGAATGCGCCGCCGCTGAGGCGGTTTCTGCGGTCGCGAGGCGCTGCGCAGGCGGCGACCGAGTCGGATGCTCGCGCGATGCGCGATGCTTTGTCGCTGGCTCGCGAGGCGGCGGCGGCCGGTGAAGCGCCGATCGGCGCGGTGATCTACGACACGGCGACGGGGGTGACGATCGCTCGGGCACGCAACACGCGCGAGGGGGAGAACGATCCCGCGGGCCACGCCGAGATCAGCGCGATCCGAGCAGCGGCTCGGGCGCTGGGTGACTGGCGGCTGAACGGGTTCACGCTGGTGGTGACCCTCGAGCCCTGCTGCATGTGCGCGGGGGCGATCGTGGCGGCTCGGCTCGGGCGGGTCGTGTACGCGGCGGATGACCCCAAGGCGGGGGCAGCGCGTTCGCTGTACCGGCTGCTCGAGGATCCGCGGCTGAACCATCGCGTGACGCCCATCCGAGGCCTGCTGGCGGGGGAGAGCGCCGGGCTGCTGCGGGAGTTTTTCAGGCAGCGTCGCGGGCCACGCCCGGCGGAGTAGGCCCGGGGGCGAGTAAGGCCGGGGGGAGTAGGATGGCTCGCCGCCACGCCACGGACGAAACGACGGTCAACCATGCACAGCACCACCACGCCACCACCCGCTGCGAATCCTCTGGCTCCCGCGCTCGCGTTCGGTTCGGCGTGGGATTACGCGCCAGCGCCCGAGACCACGAAGATCACCATCGCGCCGCGCTACGGGCACTTCATCAACGGCAAGTTCACCAAGCCGGGCGAGACCTTTGCCACCATCAACCCGGCGAACGAAGCGACGCTGAGCGAGGTGGCGGTCGGTTCGGCCAAGGATGTTGACCGAGCGGTGGCCGCGGCTCGCGATGCGTTCCCCAAGTGGTCAGCGCTGCCGGGGGTCGAGCGGGCGAAGTACCTGTTCCGCATCGCGCGGCGGATCCAGGAGCGGGCCCGCGAGCTTGCGATCCTGGAGACGATGGACGGGGGCAAGCCGATCAAGGAATCCCGGGATGTCGATGTGCCGCTGGTGGCGCAGCACTTCTTCTATCACGCGGGGTGGGCCGACAAGCTGGTGTACGCGTTCCCCGGGCGGACGCCCAAGCCTCTGGGTGTGTGCGGGCAGGTGATCCCGTGGAACTTCCCGCTGATGATGGCGGCGTGGAAGATCGCGCCGGCACTCGCGTGCGGCAACACGGTGGTGATCAAGCCCGCGGAGACGACCCCGCTGACGCTGCTGCGGCTCGCGGAGATTTTCGAGGAGATCGGCCTGCCCGCGGGGGTGGTGAACGTGGTCACGGGCGATGGGTCGACCGGTGCGGCGCTCGTGAACCACACGGGGGTCGACAAGATCGCCTTCACGGGATCGACCGAGGTGGGCAAGCGGATCGCGCTGGCCGCGGCGGAGCGTGGCGTGCCGGTGACGCTGGAGCTCGGCGGCAAGAGCCCGAACATCATCTTCGAGGATGCATCGATCGATCAGGCGGTCGAGGGGATCATCAGCGGGATCTACTTCAACCAGGGGCACGTCTGCTGCGCCGGGTCGCGGCTGCTGGTGCAGGAGAGCATCGCGACCGAGGTGATCGCCAAGCTGCGGATCCGGATGAAGAGCCTGCGCGTGGGCGACCCGCTCGACAAGAACACGGATGTGGGGGCGATCAACAGCCGGGCGCAGCTCGAGCGGATCAGGAGCTACTGCGATCAGGCCGAGCACGAGGGCGCGGTGCGCGAGGAACCGGGCAGCCAGCCGCTGCCGGCCAAGGGGTTCTTCTGCCGCCCGACGTTTTTCACGAATGTCCAGCAGAGCCACACGATCGCACGCGAGGAGGTCTTCGGCCCGGTGCTGGCGGTGCTGACGTTCCGCACGCCCGAAGAGGCGCTGGCCAAGGCGAACAACAGCCCCTACGGGCTGTCGGCGGGGATCTGGACCGACAAGGGGTCCAAGATTTTCGAGATGGCCGGCCGGCTGAAGGCGGGCGTGGTGTGGTGCAACACCTTCAACCAGTTCGATGCGGCATCGCCCTTCGGCGGCTTCAAGGAGTCAGGCTCCGGGCGCGAGGGGGGGATGCAGGGGCTGCGGGCGTATGTGAGGCTTTGAACCGCGCGTTGATCGGGATCGACCCGCGTCACTGAGGCTGTGTTTCGTTCTGCCGGAGCGTGGCTCGAAGGGTGTCGCGGTCGGCGGCGTTCGCAGCGATGCCGTTGAGGTCGACATCGGGATAGGGGTTGGCAGCGCCGGACTTCTCGAGGTCGTAGAGGTCATCGATGTCGACAGACTGATCGGCGTTGACATCGCCCGCGGCGGCGAGGAGCACGAAGCGGAACCAGTTCACGTTGAACTGGCCTGTGGCGGACGAGTCGTTGACGAAGCGCATCACGGTCGCGTTCGCGGGAAGGGTGGCGAGGGCGTTCACGGTGGTCCACGTCTGCCAGCCGCCGGTGATTGGGGCGGTGATGGTGCCGGTGCGGTTCACACCGTTGAACGCGAGGTGGAACGTCCCGCCGCCGGTCTGGGCGGCCAGGCGCGATTCGACGCGGTAGTGGCCGGGCGTTTGAACATCGATGCTGTACTCGATCCACTCGCCCTGGCGGATCCATCCGACATCGAAGCCGCCCTCGATGCAGGACTCGATGTCCACCGATTCGCTGGGGCGGTACTGGCCGCCGTTGTTGCTCGCATCGTTGTCGAGGTATGCAACGCCGGGCCCGCCGAGGTCGTAGTTCTCGGCCTCGATCTGCCCGGGGATCTCCCCGGTGACGCCGGTGTAGATGAGCTGCTGGCGCTGATAGACGCGCACGTAATCGACGGCCATCTCCATGGGGAAGCCGACGGACCCGTTGGGCGGTCCGGGGAAGTTGCCGCCGACGGCGATGTTCAGGATGAGATGGAATGGGACATCAAAGGGAGCGCGGCCGTTGCCGTTCTCGTTGGAGCTGAACCACGTGGCGCTGGTGGCGGTGTGGATGAGGGTGGAATCGACGTACCAGCGGATCTGGTCGGGCTCCCATTCGACGGCGTAGAGGTGGTAGGAAGCGCCGAAGTCGGTGCCCGGGGCGAAGGACCCGCCGTTGCTGGTGTTGGCCGGCCAAGTCCCGCCGTAGTGGATGGTGCCGTAGATCCTGTCCGCCGCGTTGGTGGACTCCATGATGTCGATCTCGCCGCCGGCGGCCCACCCGCCGTAGGGGCTGTTGGTGGGGAGCATCCAGAAGGCGGGCCAGATGCCTTGTCCCGAGGGGATCCTGATGCGGGCTTCGATGCGGCCGAAGAGGACATCGACGGTGCCCGGGGTGCGGATGCGCGCTGAGGTGTACGTCGAGCCCGCGAAGTTCTCGGCTCGCGCGGTGATGCGGAGCGAGCCGCCAGAAACGCTGAGGTTCTGCGGGCGTTCCGTGTAGTACTGCAGTTCGTTGTTGCCCCAGCCGGAGGGGAGCCCGTAGAGGGTCCCGGTCCCGCTCTGCGGCTGCCAGATGCTCCGATTGAGGGATGTTCCGTTGAACTCGTCGGCCCATACCTGCTGCCACGGTGTCTGGGCTTGCGCTCCTGCGGCACAGACACCAAACAGCACGGCGGCGATGCGAAAGTCACGGGGAAGGGCGCGGACGTCGGGCATGGTTTGAGTCCTGAGAGTTCCGGTCTGACCTGGAGGATGACTTTAGACCAGCAGCAGCCGTCAAGAATCGCCGCCGCGACCGGTTTGGTCGCGGCGGCGCGTGAAAGATCCGAGTTTGTTCGGGCTGCCGAGCGTCAGGCGCAGCTGGTCCCGAAGTTCGCGAGAACCGTCGTGATGTCCGTGAAGTTCACGATGCCATCGTTGTTGGCATCGCCCGCTCCCGCAGAGCCGGGAGTGTAGCCGTTGCCGAAGTTGGCGAGCACGGAGGTGATGTCAGCGAAGGAGACTTCGCCGTCGCCGTTGGCGTTGCCCTGGCAGAAGACCGGCGCGGAGGAAATGGCCAGCGAGGCGTCATCGAAGTGAACGCCGCCGCCGCCGCCAACCCCCGCTGTGTAGCCCTGGAACATGCCGATGACCAGACGAACGCGCACCGCGCCGGTTGGGGCGATGCCCGAGATCGGCATCGAGATGTAGGTGTTGGTCGGGCTCGTGGCGTTGATGCCGGGGTTGGTGAGGATGTCACCGATGATCGCGCCGGCGGAGTTGTAGAACTCAAGATTGATGAAGCCGTAGTTCGTGCCGGTGAGCCGGTCGGTGCTCTTGTGGCGAGCGAAGACCTCGGCATCGACGCGCTGGCCGGGTGCCACGTCAAACGACTGATAGAAGCCGTTGAAGTTGTCCGCGCCGTTGAACTGGCCGAACATGAAGCCGGCGAAGCCGCCGGTCTGCGGGACATCCGAGTTGCGGAAGATGTTGGAGGCGAACCTTGGGAACTGGCCCCAGCCGCGGGCGCTGTGGGCGGCGCCGAAGCCGCCAAAGTCCTCGAATCCCGGGTTGATGAGCAGCCCGGACGAACCGGGGGAGCTGAGGGACGCGTCGTCGATGTGGCCTGCGCCGGCTTCGAT
The DNA here is from genome assembly GCA_044369085.1 of Phycisphaerales bacterium. GTDB lineage: Bacteria > Planctomycetota > Phycisphaerae > Phycisphaerales > UBA1924 > JAEUIV01. Next base: position 8,104 of record JBIPMO010000021.1, on the reverse strand, counting down.
ATCAGGCTGGATGAACAGGAAGACCAGGCGGGCGACGGTCGCATCATCCGGAGCGGTCGCTGCGACCTGCTGCTGGATCCAGGTATCCCTGGGAGAGGTGGAAGTCAGCGCGTCGACAGTCCAGTACTCGAGCAGGTCGCCGTTGGAGGCGCGGAACTCGACGTTCATGGCGACGATGTTGCCGATGCGCATCGGGTCGGCGGTGCGGTTCTGGAAGAAGCCTTCGGCGTTCCAGAGCTGGTCGCGGGTGGTGGGCCTGTCCTGGAAGAATCCCGACACATTGAAGTCGCCGCTGAACTGCCCGAACATCTTCGCGGCGAACGAGCCGGTGCGAACGACCTCGCTGGAGCGGTTGATGTTCGGGATCGAGTTGCCGAAATCGATCCAGTTGCCGAACACGGCGCCACCGGTGCCGGCGGTCTCGAAGCTGGGGTTGAGGATCTGGGCGTGCGCGCCGCTGGTGGCGGCGGCGATGAGCCCGACACAGGTCAGGCGAGTACCAAGACGACGAGCCATGTTCATTGGGATCCTCCATGTGCCGGATTGCCCGGCGGTGTGATCGACGCTGCGGGATGCGCCCAGTTCGACGGCGATTGCATGGGTGCCGCTCACGGCGCGACAGGCGTGCGAGTTGCCGTAACTGTTACACACAAAGTACACCAGAAGGGAAGTGAGTCAAGCGTTTTTACACGCGGCCAGCGGCCATCGAAAAGCACGATCTGTGCCGAGATTGAAGCCGGTTTTGTTACAGTAAAGCGCTTTACTCCATGCGAAAAAAACCGCGAAAAACACAGCGGATTCTATTTGGAAACGATACCGAAATGCGTTACACTCGACCCGTGGCGGAAACGCGCCGCATGTCTGGAGGTTGGATGAATCGCAACGCGTCGCAGTCGTTTGCCTCCTCGATCATCCTGCTCGTCACGATGCTCGGCGCTGGCGGGGCTTCGTCCCAAGCCGATGCCGCCGATGGAGCGAGCTTCCGGATCGACCGCGATGCTGATGGCCGGTACTGGTTCAAGCGCGAAGGTGGCGATCGGTTCATCTCGATCGGGGTCAACGCGGTCACCGAAAGCCAGCACCAGCCGCGCCCGAACACCATCTACTATGAACCGTTGGCTCGGCAGTTCCACGGCGACATCGCCGCGTGGGGCCGGTCGTGCGCGGGGATCCTTCGAGCATCGAACTTCAACACGGTGGCGAGTTGGAGCAGCCCGCAGGTGATCGATCAGGGGCTGGTTCACACGCCAAACCTGTATGTGGCTGGCTTCGAGCCCGATCGCTGCCTAGCCGGGCTTCGGCCGAACTTCGAGGCGCTGATCGAGTCACGGACCAAGGAAGTGATGGCGCCCTTTGCCGGGCGCGGCGATGTGCTGGGTGTGTTCCTGGACAACGAGATGCCCTGGTGGGGGCGGACGGCGTGGGATGTGCTGCCGACGTACACGCTGCTCGAACGGGCGTTCGAGCTCGACGCGGCGGACCCCGCGCGGGTGGCGGCGCTCGAGTTCCTGCAGAAGCGTCACGGCACGATCGAGGCGTTATCGAAGGCCTACGGCGCCAAGATCGATTCCTGGGCTGGGATTGATCTCGCGTACCTGCGGATGTGCGCTGCTCCGGCGGCGATGGAGGATCGGGCGGCGTTCACCGAGCTGGCCGCGAACACGTGGTTCACTCGCGCCACCGCCGTGGTCCGCCGGCTTCACCCCGGCGTGCTGATCCTGGGGACTCGCTTCGCGGGCGATGCGCCCGTATCGGTGATCCGGGCATCGGCGAGCACCTGCGATGTCATCGCGGTGAACAGCTACAGCCCGACTCCCCAATCGTCCAAGGACCTGCTGGCGCGCTACTGGGTGATCGGCGGCAAGCCGCTGATGGTCACCGAGTTCTCGTGGCGCGCCAAGGAGAACACCAGCGGCAACCCGAACACGCGCGGGGCGGGCGGCGTGCTCGCCACGCAGCAGGACCGCGCTGACAAGTTCCGCGAGTTCATCTCCGAGATCGTTCCCGAGCCGATGGTGGTCGGTTATCACTGGTTCCAGTGGGCCGATCAGTCCCCGCAGGGCAGGTTCGACGGCGAGGATTCGAACTACGGCGTGGTCGACATCGAGCACCGCCCGTACGAAACGCTGCTGTCGACGATGCGCGAGGTCAACGCGCTCGCGCCCGGACTGCACGCGACGAGCAAGCGTCCGTTCCCCGTCACGATGCCCGAGCGGCGCGGGGTGAGCTATTCCCCCGGTCAGCACCCCGACCGCCCGCCCACCATGAATCTCTTCAAGGACTGGGTTGGCCCGTATGAGATCTGGCACGCGGCCGACGCGGTGATGGATGTTTCATACGTCGGTCCCGTGATGATCGCCAAGTACCGAACCGGTAACGAGTACGGCGTCGGTGTCGGTTTCCGCGGGCCCAAGTCGCAGGCGCTGAAGGTCGGGCCCAAGTTCGCCGCGGACATCGACGGGTACGAATCGATCGTGCTCGACGCGGAGATCCCCGCGGGCGTCGAGGTGCACCTGCACGTGAACGAGGCCGGGGCGGGCGAGCCCTGGAAGGTCTTTGACTTTTCCGGGGGCGACGACGCCGAGGCGTACAGCTCGCTGCCGCTGATCGGCACGGGGAAGCGCTCGCTGTACCGCGTGCGGATCGCGGACCTGGTGGCGCAGAGCTCGTGGGGGAATCAGGGCGGCAAGCGTCGGATCGACATGAACTCGGTCGGGAGCGTCGCGTTCCAGCTGATGGGCGCGAACCTCAGCGGCACAGCGCGGATTCATGACCTGTACCTGGAGCGTTGAAGATGAAGCACTCACCCAAGACCGGTTCGTCGTCGTCGCGTCACCCGCGCGGGTTCACCCTGATCGAGCTGCTGGTGGTCATCGCGGTGATCGCGGTGCTGATCGGGATCCTGCTGCCGGCTCTGTCGAAGGCGCGGCGTTCGGGGATGACGACCAAGTGCGCCTCGAACATGCACCAGATCGTGGTGGCGCTGGTCGCCTACACATCCGACTTCAAGATGCGGTACCCGCCCAACCTCGACCGCATCAACGACCCCGAGACGGGCAAGCTGGGGATGTTCTGGTACGACGTCCCGCGGCTGGGCAAGTACATGCCGCAGTACGACGACACGAACATCAGCGAGAGCAACACCAAGAACAAGACCGTCGGCGGCGGGGCGATGATCTGCCCGGAGCATCTGCTGCCGGGCCGGTCGTACGCGATGAACTACTGGGCTTCGAGCGCCACGAAGTACGACTCGGCAACGCAGACGTTCGGTTCGCCGGGTCGCAACCCGCTCGAGGCGGCCGAAGCCGAACGCGGGCGCGGGTTCGACGGGACGCTGCCCGGCGCCTCCAAGACGATGCTGCTGGGCGAGGCGTGGGGGCTGTACTTCAACGAAGGATCATCGGCCTCGAACCCGCCCAAGGCGTGGTTCGCTGCCGCGGACATCGGCGACCTGGGCAAGCCCGGCGAGCGGTTCGGCGGCGGCGCGGGGATCACCAATCCTCTGGCGTTCGCGGGGCAGTGGACGAGCCAGTCGTCGGGGGCGATCGAGATGCTCGGGCTGACGCGATCGACCGTCCTGACCTATGTCCCCTTCTACCGCCACGGCAACCGGACGATGCCCGTGCACCCCGACGGCCGGGCCAACTTCGCCAAGGCCGACGGCAGCGTCGAGATCATCTCCCAGAAGGACCTTGTCGAGGTGACGACGGGCAAGAGCACGCTCAAGCTCGTCTGGTCGCCGAAGGATTACGAGATCGTCGCCAACCAGGCGACGCCCTGAACGCAGAGTTTTTCACGGCGGCGGTGGTGCCGCTTCTTCGGGGAACTGATCGACATCCGGCCACCCCGCGACCATCGCGGCGGAGGTGGTTTCCGTGCGCCTCGGCCCGAGATATGAAGTAAAGATGGGCAACCGAATGAACGTATTTCTTATGTGCAATCTCTTGATACGCTTGACCCACTCGGAATCGGGTGTATGTTCGAGGTTCATGGCGGCGTTGCACAGAACGGTCGCTGGTCGGTCCACTTCGTCATTCCGGTTCGGGGTCGTTACGTCCCCCATGCGTTCTCGTTGCTGCGCTTTCGCGCTGCAATGCGGACGCCGCACAGAAGGAGAGCAAGCATGAATCGCAGCAAGTACCTGGCGGTCGCGGTCGGCATCTTCGGCACGGCATCGTTCGCCGCGGCCGACCTGATCGTGACCAACGGCGGATTCGAGCTCGGGTCGGGCATCAGCTCGGACTCCTGGATTCAGTTCGCGGGCGGGGCCCCGGGCACCGTGTCCGAGCGCAGCACGCTGATGCCGAACTCCGGTTCGTTCTCGCAGCGGGTCGTGGCGATCGGCGCTGCCGGCCTGGGAGCGGCCGCGGGCGTGAACCAGAACTCGATCGCCGAGGGCGGCTTCGCCTCCCTTCAGGAGCTCACGATCGCCACCGCCTCGTTCGATGCCAAGGTCGACCTGGGCCCCGGCGGTGTCGGTTTCTACGAGCTCAAGATCCTCAACGGGACCGGCGCGGTGGTCGCGACCTCGGGCATCCAGAACATGATGCCCAGCAGCACCTACGTTCACTACAACCTCGCGGCCAACGTGCCCGCCTTCGGCGCGGCCCCCAACGATGTCTACGCGGCCTTCATCGAGATCCTCGTGGTTGCCGGCGCGTTCGATGGGTCGACCGCCTCGGGGTTCATCGATGATGTTCAGGTGAACGGCACGCTGGTGCCTGCACCGGCCTCGTTCGCGTTCGCCGGGGCGCTCGGCCTGGCCGGACTCCGCCGCCGCCGCAACTGAACCGAACTGTTCTCGGACGCTTCGCGCTTGAAACACGACTTCAATCGCGGCGCACGCCTCAGAATCGCTTGACCCACTTTGATGTGGGTGTAGATTGAAACTGTTACGGATTTGTTTCACACCCGATCGTCGGGGGTGAATAGCACCAAACCGACGCCTTTGGCGTCCAAGAATCGAGGGAGAGCTTTCATGTCCAAGCGTTCCACCGTCCTCGCCGCCGCCTTCATTGCCTGCATCGGCGCTCACGCCAGCGCGAACCTGCTCAACAACCCCGGGTTCGAGAGCGACCTCGGGTTTGACTTCTCCAACCCCTTCAACTGGAACGGGTTCTTCGGCGCGCCGAATCCCGCGTTCCTCGAAGCCTTCAACACCACCGGCGCTGCTCCCCGCAGCGGCGACAAGGCTCTGGTCACGACCGTCCGCGCGAACCCCGGCCAGGGCTCCAACGGCCTGGACGCGTTCTGCGGCCATGTTCAGATCGTCACCGGCATCATCGCCGGCGAAACGTACGAGCTGTCCGTCTGGGCTCGCACGAACCCCACCGTGCTCGACTTCGCTGAGTTCCGCGTCGAGTGGCAGGACGCGAGCGGCGTCGAACTCGGCCGCAAGAACACCTCGATCGGCAGCATGCTGACCTCGTCCTACCAGCTCTTCAGCGCGACCGATGTCGCCCCCGCCGGCGCGGTCAAGGCCGCGATCGTCATCGCCGCCGCCAGCTTCCACGGTCCCGGCTACACCGTTCCCGCCGACACCAGCGTCGCCTGGGACGATGCCAGCTTTGATGTGATCCCTGCTCCCGGCGCTGCCGCGCTGTTCGGCGCGTTCGGGCTCGTGAGCCTGCGTCGCCGCCGCAACTGATAGATCGTGCATCGTCTGCCGGTTAGGGCCCCCGCGGTTGACGCGGGGGCCCCGACCGGTATTATGTAACTGTTTCATTGACGGGAGATTCGAACGCATGGCGTCCGTCCGCGACATCGCAGCCAAGGCAGGCGTTTCGGTCGCGACCGTGTCCCGCGCGCTCAACGACAAGCCGAATGTCAACGGCGAGACCCGTGACCGCGTTCTGGCGGCCGCGCGGCAGATGGGGTACGTCAAATCGTCCCAGCCGCAGGTATCTGACGTGGTGGCGCTGGCCTACCCCGGCGAGATCGTGCGGGCGGACTATGGCGCGTTCGATTCCTCGCTGATGTTCGGCATCCTGCGCGGGCTGAACGCGCACCGCTACGACGTGACGATCGTGAACATCAGCCGCGACCGCGAGGCACGCGAGGATTACCGGTCGTTCTTTGCGCGCAAGGGGGTCAAGGGGGTGATCCTGCGCTCGTTCGAGGACTCGCGGGATGTCTGCGAGGCGATCGCGGAGGAGGGGTTCCCCTCCGTGGTGGTCGCCGACCGCTTTGACAACCCCGATGTGAACTTCATCTGCACCGAATCGCGGAGCGACAGCCGGCGCGCTGTCGAGCATCTGATCCGCCTGGGTCACCGGCGGATCGCGCTGGGTGTTCATTATCTCCGCGACACGGATCACCGCGACCGCTGCGAGGGGTACCGCGAGGCGCTGGAAGAGGGCGGGCTGACGTTCGACCCCATCCTGCTCGTGGACCTGGTGGCGGACATGAACGGCGGATCGAACGCGGTCCGCTACCTGATGAACCTGCCCGACCGCCCCACCGCGATCTACTTCACGGACCCGATGGCGACGCTGGGGGCGATGCACGCGTGCCGCGAGATGGGGATCCATGTTCCTCAGGATCTCTCGATCGTGGGGTTCGACGACAGCGATGTGCGCTACCACGCGTTCCCGCCCTTCACCGCGGTGTGCCAGGACGCGAGCCTGCTGGGGTACGAGGCGGCGCGGTGGCTGGTCCGGCGGATCGGCGGAGAGAGCCCCGAGCCGCTGCGGAGCATCCGGCAGACCTCGTTCGAGATCAACCAGACCACGTCCGCTCCGCCATCGCGGCGCGCGGAGTGAATCGGGAGCCACTAAAACGCGCCGGCCGGCTGCCGGGGGTCCGCTGACTCCCGCCAGCGTGCGACCGGCGATGCGCACGGACCGCCGATGACCACCCCAGAACGGACACTCTTCGGATCGCTCGCGGACTCTTTCCCCGCGCTCTCGGTGGGGAGCGGGGTGGTGCTGCTGCTCTCGCTGGTGTCGGCCGTGGTGCTCGGCTTCACCCCCGTCACCAGCCGCACGGCGACGCAGTTCTGGACCTTCACGCGCATGCACGCGGCGATCTACCGCCCGGCGCTCGAGCGGTGGAACGCGCAGCACCCGGATCGGAGCGTTGACATGACGGTGTTCGCGCTGCCGGCGCTCGAGCGGCGCACGATGTCGGCGTTCCTGTCGCGGACGGCGATGGCGGAACTGCTCGAGGTCGAACGGACCATCGCGCAGCGGGCGTTCGGCGGGCCGCTCGAGGATGTCGGATTTGTCGATCTGACCGATCGGCTGCGCGATGAGGGGCTGCTCGACCGGATCAACCCCGCTTCTTTCAGCCCGTGGACCAGCCGGGGCAGGATCTTCGGCATCCCGCACGACGTGCACCCGGTGATGCTCGCCTATCGTGCCGACCTGGTCGAGGCGGCGGGCATCGACGTCTCGACCATCGAGACCTGGGAGGACTACTTCAGGGTCATGCGGCCGCTGATGGCCGATGGCGATGGCGACGGCGAGCCCGACCGCTACCTGCTGAGCTTCTGGGAGACGCACGCCGAGCCGCTGGAGATGCTGCTGCTGCAGGCGGGCGGCGGGTTCTTCGACGAGGCCGGGCACCCGACGATCACGTCGGAGGTCAACGTGCGGACGCTCTCCACCCTGGCGTGCTGGCTGGGCGGGCCGATGCGGGTGTGCGCCGATGCGCCCGACTTCAATGCCAGCGGCAACGAGCTCAAGCTCAAGGGTTACGTGGTGGGGAGCTTCATGCCCGACTGGATGTGCGACATCTTCCAGAAGGAGATCCCGCAGCTCGCGGGCAAGCTCCGCCTGATGCCGATGCCGGCGTGGGAGCGCGGCGGTCGGCGCACGAGCGTGTGGGGCGGGTCGATGCTCGGGATCTCGAAGTCCGCTCCGAACTTCGACCAGTGCTGGGAGGTCGCCAAGGCGCTGTACCTATCCCCGGAGCTGGCCCGCAAGCTCTACGAGGAGGGCGACATCATCAGCCCGGTGCGCTCGAACTGGAGCGACCCGATCTACGACGAGCCGGACGCGTACTTCTGCGGGCAGGCCAAGGGTCGGATGTACATCGACCTGGCGGGACAGATCCCGACCCGGCCATCGTCGCCGTTCACACTCATGGCTCGCAACCGCGTGGG
>JBIPMO010000276.1:0-4258 GCA_044369085.1 Phycisphaerales bacterium | reverse complement strand
ATGAACCAGGAACAGGCTAGGGCTCTCACATCGATCTCGTTGTTCGCCGCGTTTGCCGACGGCGCCAAGTCGGAAGCCGAGCGGGAGCACCTGAAGGACGTGGTGGCGGGGTTCGGGAACCCGAGCATGTCCGAAGCGCTGCGGCGCGTGGTGCTGAAGGAAACGACGGTTGAGGCGGAGGTTGCGCTGCTTGACCGCGAGGAGCTGCGGACCCTGGCGTGGGAGGCCGCGCTTGGGGTTTGCGAGGCCGACGGGGCGACGAGCCCGGCCGAGCGGACGTTCCTTGATGCTCTGGCCGCGGCGCTCAAGCGACCGATCACGGAGGCCCGGCGCGATGTCTCGCTCGCCGATGCACTGGACGAGGGAGCGACCAGCGCGCACGTCCCGCCGCCCGTTCCGGTCGCGGCGGCGCCCGCGGTCTCGGTCGCGACCGATGCGCGAGCGGCGCAGGTGGATGCGAGCGTGCTTCGGTACGCGATCCTCACCTCGGCGATCGAGCTTTTGCCGCAGGGGCTGGCGACGCTCGCGATCATCCCGCTGCAGACCAAGATGGTTCACGGGGTGGGCAGCACGTACGGCTACACGCTGACGGCGGCATCGATCAAGGAGTTTGCGGCGACGATCGGGATCGGCGCGACCGGGCAGGCGATCGAGGGGTATGCACGGCGGATCCTGGGTTCGCTCGCGGGGTCGGTGCTGGGCGGGCTGGGAAGGACGGCAGCGAACTGGGCGACGGGCCCGGCGATGACCTTCGCGACGACGTACGCGATCGGGATGGTCGCCAAGCAGTACTACGCGGGCGGTCGGACGCTCGGGGCGATCGACCTGAAGACCCTGTTCTCGCAGCAGGTCGAGCAGGCCAAGGGGCTGTACGAACGGTACGAGCCCCAGGTGCGGCAGACGGCGGCCAACACGAATCCTGCGCAGTTGCTGGCGTCGCTGCGGGCGTGAGCATTACACTGTCGCCGATGCGGTTCATCGTGATGTCATTGCTCGCGTTGGTGGCGGGGTGCGATCTGGCACCCAAGGCACCCGCGCGCTCGGCGGGGGTGGGGTCGGCGGCGTGGCCGTTTGCGCCCGAGCGGATCGAGGTTCACCCGCTCTCGCGGCTGGTGACGATCGGGGGGCAGCCCGGGCGGATTGAGGCGCACATCCTGATGCGCGATCGGTACGGAGACGACACCAAGGGGCTTGGGGAACTGCTGCTGGAGCTTTACAGCGATGAAGGGCCGGTGACGGGCGTGGGCGAGGCGCGGCAGATGATGGTGTGGCGCTTTGACCTGGCGAATCTTGAGGCCAACGACGAGGCGTACGACAACGTGACGCGGACGTATCGGCTGAATCTGGCGGATGTGCCCGCGGCGACGGCGGCGGTCGGCAGAGCGACGCTGCGAGCCTCGCTGACCACGCAGGGGGGCAAGCGTCTGACCGCCGAACGGCGGCTCTCGGTGGTGGCGGGGACCGGGTCCGGGGCGGGTGAATGAGGGCGGGGCATGTGCCGCGTTCGCCCCTATAATCTGTTGATTCACCCCGAACAGCCGCTGATTCAGCGCCCCTTTCCATTTTGGAGCCTGTCATGTCGACCGCGAACGTGCCCGTGATTCTCTCCGCCAAGCGCACCCCGATCGGCAAGTTCTTCGGGGGCCTTGCGAAGGTGCCTTCGCCGGTGATCGGGTCGTACGCGATCAAGGCGGCGCTCGAGGCGCTGCCCGGCGGGCTGGCGGGCCTGTCTTCTCAGGTCGATGAGTGCATCATGGGGTGCGTGCTGCAGGCTGGGCTTGGTCAAGCGCCGGCTCGGCAGGCGGGGCTGAAGGCCGGGCTGCCCGACACGCTGAGCGCGAACACGGTGAACAAGGTGTGCGGCAGCGGGTTGCAGGCGGTGATGCTCGCGGCGCAGTCGATCAAGGCGGGGGACAACCATCTGGTCGTGGCGGGCGGGTTCGAGAACATGACGGCCGCGCCGCACTTCGCCAAGCTGCGCGACGGGGTGAAGTTCGGCCCGGCCCAGTTCGAGGACCACATGCAGTACGACGGGCTGCGCTGCGCATTCGAATGCTGGGGGATGGTCAACGGCGGTGACTTCATCGCCAGCAAGTACGAGGTCAGCCGAGCCGAGCAGGATCGCTTCAGCGCCCAGAGTCACCAGCGAGCCGCGGCGGCGACCAAGAACGGCTGGTTCAAGAACGAGATCGTCGCGCTCACCGGCGAGCAGTGCCTGGATAAGAAGTCGCCCGGCGTGGCGAACGATGAGGGCATCCGGGCCGAGAGCACCGCCGAGGCTCTGGGCGGCCTGCGCCCGGTGAACAAGGACGGGACGGTCACGGCGGGCAACGCTTCGCAGATCTCCGATGGCGGGGCAGCGCTGGTGGTCTCGTCGATGGCGAAGGCCGAGAAACTCGGGGCCAAGCCGATCGCCAAGATCGTGGCCTATCACACCAGCGGCGTGGCGCCGAAGGAGATCTTCCGGGCACCAGCGCTCGCGATCCCCGCGGTGATCGCGAAGGCCGGGCTGAAGCTCGGCGATATCGACCTCTTTGAGATCAACGAGGCGTTCGCGGCGCAGGTGCTGCAGAACATCAAGGAAGTGGGGATCCCCGAGGACCGGCTGAACATCTGCGGCGGGGGTGTGGCTCTGGGCCACCCGATCGGCGCCTCGGGTGCCCGAGTGCTCGTCACACTGCTGCACCAGATGGAGCGAACCGGGGCGAAGCGCGGGCTGGCAGCGTTGTGCCTGGGCGGGGGGAACTCAGTGGCGATGATTGTGGAGCGGTGAAAGTCCCGCGCGGGCTGGGGCACTATTCTTGTTGCAGCGGCGCTGGTAGGTTTGGCCTATGCCCGACCAGAACTTCATCCAACTTGCTGCGGCGCACCCCTTCGCCGGCCCGTTGGTCTTCACCTTCATTGGGCTGCTCGCGCTCGCAGGCTTTCTTCATCTGATCCCTCGGCTGGGTGCCGGTGGGCGTGGACTCGCCGCTTGGCTCTGCCGCGCCCCGGGGCTTGATCTGGTCGTCACGACGTTCACGATCGCGCCGATGGTCGGCGGTGCGATCGCCCACGGCTGGCTCGGGCTGCTCGGCGGCGTAGTCGGGCAGATCCTGACGGTGATGGTCTGGACGGTGCTGCACGAGGCGGCGAACCCCGAGGGGCGCCGCGGGCCGAGGATCGTGCACTCGCTCAACAAGTCGGTGGGTCGCGTGCGGAATCACACGGCGGTGTGGTGGACGGCGTGGGCGGTTCCGATTTTCTTTCTGATCCGCGTGGGTGAGTACTTCATCTATCCGCCGCTGACGTGGCTGATCGGGCTGCCGAAGTACAACGCCGCGGACTGGGTCATGGTGTCGCGGCAGAAGTTCCGCGGGCTCGTCGGGCACGATCTGATCTGGTGCCTGTACTGCGACTGGATGACGGGGGTGTGGTCGCTGGGGGGCGAGATGCTGCGGAACGTGGAGTCGTTCTGGTGCCCGATCCGGTTCGACAGCAGCAAGAAGTGCGAGAACTGCAAGCACGATTTCCCCGATGTGCTGAACGGCTGGGTCGCGCCTGATCAGACGATGGCGGAGGTCGCGGCGAGGGTCGAAGAGAAGTACCCGCCCGGCGGGATCGATGGCAAGGGGACGAACCCATGGTTCGGCCACCCGGCGCGGCTGACAGTCGAGGGACGCAAGCCGAAGAACCCCTGATCGCGAGATTCACTCCCTCAGCAGGTCCGTCATCAGCGCGGGATCATTCGGGAACAAGCCCGACTTCGGCAGCCGTCGCAGAGTTTCTTTCCAGTCGCCCTTGGTGTCCTTGAAGGCCTCGAGCAGGCGCTTCCTTGCCTCGTCGATCTGACCGGCCGCGGCGAGTGAGGCCCCGGCCCAAAAGACCATCTGAGGATCGTGCGGCGCGAGTTCGCGGGCGCGATCGTATGAGGCGATGGCCGCGGCAAGATCGCCCTTCTTGAGCGCCTCATCGCCCGCGGAGAGTGCGTCGACGGCCCGGCGGATCTTGAGCAGCCGTTCGAGTTCGGCGAGCGGGTCGGGGTGATCCTCGATGCGAAGTTCGACGGAGCGTCCCTCCCACTCTCGATCTGAGCGCTCGGCCGAGACGACGAGCAGCGCAGCCGACTGCTTGCCTCGGACGTCGCCGCCCGCTTCCTCCGCAGCGTGCAGTGCTCGGACGAGACGCTCGGCGAGCGGTGTGCCCTTGTCGGCGGTCTCGAAGGCGATGGACATTGCTTCGGGGACGTCCGGGCTTCGCATCAGGTTGGCCTGCACGC
>JBIPMO010000046.1:0-14291 GCA_044369085.1 Phycisphaerales bacterium | reverse complement strand
ACGCTGTAGGTGCTGCCGTCGGGCGCGGTGCCGGTGTGATGGCCGGCGTGATCGATGCACTTGTCACCGGTGTGGACGCCTGCGCGGCCCTGAGTGTCGATGAAGGCGACCTGGATCACATCGCGTCCTTCATCGGCGGAGACGAGTTGAGCGAGGGCATCCGGAGCGGAGACATTGGATGCCATGCGTTCAAGGCCGCGTGGGCCGTACGAGACATCCGCGATCGCCTGCGTAGCGACCGCGCCCACCCCCGCACGGGCCCAGGGGACGACAGAGCCGACGCTGAACCAGTTCGATTGCACGGCGACGCCCATCTCACCGGTCGCCGCATCGCGAGCGACGATCGAGTAGGTGTTCACGGGGCGCACGAACGGGGCAGCAACGACCGCGACCGCGGCGGGAGGCGGCGCCTCAGGAGTCGAGGCGGGAATGTGTGCGAAGAGCGCAGCGAGCAGGGTGGCGATGTGCATGTGCTCAGCGTACCGCGATCATCGCGTGCGGGCGCGCGTAGCGACCTCGGGGAGCCCGGGTCGGCCGGCACCCATCGGCGCGGCTGAGAGTGGCGGGACGCCGACGGAAGCGGTCGCTGAAACTCGCGCTGAAGAACTCCCATCAAGGCCCCGTGGACCAGCCGCGAGAGAAGCCAACGCTGGGAATCGTCGAGACCGATCGCTTCTGCGACGAGTGCGGCTACAACCTGCGCACGCAGTGTGTCTTCCGGGACACCGCTACGAATCTCCTTCTGGTGCGCTGCCCCGAGTGCGCCCGCGTGCACCCGGCGAATCAACTCTCGACCGTTGCCAAGCCCTGGCTGAAGAGGTTCGCGACACTCGCGCTCTTCGGGTGGATGGTGTTCCTGCTGGTGGTCGCGGTCATGGCGTGCATGGGCGAGCTCGGCTTGCATATCGCGATCTACGAGCAACTGACACACTCCATGGGCAACCGGCGCGTATACAGGCCGTGGAACGATGACGAGGACTTCGGATTGATCGCGACGCTCGGAGCGATCTCGGCGGTGATCGGGTTTATCGAGATCACGCTGCTCGCGATCTCCGCACACCACTGGCGCCGCTGGGGCTACGTTCTCATCGCAGTGCTGCTGCCTAGCGTGCCGCTGGCGATGGTGATGTTCGGCATTTCGCGCGACGGCGCGGACATGCTCCCGCAGGCGATGTGGCACCTGCTGCTGCACTGGGGATTGCAGGTGTGCGGCGGCATCGTCGCGGCGCTCCTCGGCCGCCCTTTCGCACGCCTGCTGGCGTGGGCGTTCGTCCCTCCGAAACCGAGAGCGACGCTGGCGTATCTCTGGCTTGCTGATGGCAAGACGCCGCCGGGGAAGAAGCAACTGGCGGTCGAGGCGTGATGCGCAGCGCTACTTCGTGCTCGCGCGTTTGAGCGCCTCGACAACAGGCACGAAGTCCGTGTTGCGACCGATGATCGCGCTCCAGGCCCACTGCACGGCGGAGGGTTCGTCGGGGGTCGCCGCGCCGGTGCCGCCGCCGCCGGGCTCGAAGCGGACCATGCGGGGCCATTCGTCAGCCCCGGGGACGGGCAGGCGCAGCCCCCACAGCGCTTCGAGGCGGTCGGGCTTGAGCAGGAAGCGCAGGTCGCCCAGCACGGCGGGGTCGCGCGGGTCGCGCGCGACGAAGCCGCTCGCGAAGTGATCCCAGCGCTCGATCGTGCGCCGATCGATGTCACGCAGCACGCGCTCGGCGGCGATGGTCTCGACCGTCACGCGCGGCGTCGATGCGCCGAGGAACACCGTCGGCCCGCCGAAGCCGGGCCAGGGCACCCGCACGGCGTCGGCGTGCAGCACGCCCCCCGATTCGTAGATGCTGTTCCACAGCAGCAGTGTCAGCGGCGCGGGCATGACGCGGGCGTTCGTGATCGCGTGACCGCGTGCGGCGGTGAGGTCGCGCTGCAGCGACGCCGCCCGCTCGCGCTGCAACAGCCCGAGCCCCGCGTAGGCGATGCACACAGCGAGCGCGATGCTCGCGACCCGGGTACGACGTACAAGCAGCGCCGCGATCAGGCCGATCAGCAGCACGCCCGTGAAGATCGGGTCGATGATCGGCAGGCAGTCCCACGCGACGCGGGCGTTGGAGAACGGCCACCAGAGGTACGTGCCGTAGGAGGTCGCGGCGTCGAGCGGGGCGTGCGTGGCGTGGCCGATCAGCGCGGCGAGGTAGATGGGGAGGGCATCGGCGAAAGGGCTGCGCTTCGGCGGCGCGATCGCGCCTCCCACCGATGTATCACTTTCATAGAGTTGGAGCGGTGCCGCGGAGCGCTTCGCTCGCCAAGCGCTCCACGCAACGAATGGCAGCGCGCAGATCGCCGCCCCGATCGGGTTGAAGGCAACGGCGTGCGTGAAATGCCGGTGCCACAGCAGTCCGCCGAGTGGGTCGGAGGCGGGGTTGATGACGACATCAAGGTCCGGCGCCATTCCAGCCGCGAGGCCGACCAACCACGCCATGCGCGGCATGCGTCGCCCGAACGCCGCGTGGGCGGCGACCGCACCGAGAAGTCCCTGGGAGAGCGGGTCCATGCTCGATCACGCGATGCGTCGTGTTCTCACGTCGCCTGCGTGTACTGCTCCATGGGCGGGCAGGTGCAGACGAGGTTGCGGTCGCCGTAGGGGTTATCGACGCGCCCGACGGGGGGCCAGAACTTGCTGTCGCGCAGCCACGGCGCCCGGGCGGGGAATGCGGCCTGCTCGCGGTCGTAGGGGCGTGACCACGCGCTGGAAGCGACGGCGGCGATGGTGTGCGGGGCGTTTTTGAGGACGTTGTCGGCGCGGGGCATCTTGCCCGACTCGACCTCGGCGATCTCTTCGCGGATGCCGATGAGGGCATCGCACAGGCGGTCGAGTTCGGGCTTGGATTCACTCTCGGTGGGCTCGATCATGAGCGTGCCGGGGACGGGCCAGGACATGGTCGGCCCGTGGAAGCCGTAGTCCTGGAGGCGCTTGGCGACATCCTCGACTTTGACATCGGCGGACTCTTCGAAGGGGCGGAAATCGAGGATGAACTCGTGGGCGCAGCGGCCGTTCTTGCCCGTGAAGAGGACCTGGTAGTGGTCCTTGAGGCGGTGGGCCATGTAGTTGGCGTTGAGGATGGCGACCTGTGTGGCCTTCTTGAGGCCCTCGGGTCCCATGAGGGTGATGTAGACGTACGAGATGGTCAGGATGCTTGGCGATCCGTAGGGGGCGGCGGAGATGTTGGGGATGGCCTTCGTGCCCGACCCCACGGCCTTGGGTCCGGGGGCTTGGAAGTCGTACGGAGTGACTGGATGGGTGGGGAGGTAGGGGGCGAGGTGCTTGGCGACGCCGATGGGGCCCATGCCGGGCCCGCCGCCGCCGTGGGGGATGCAGAAGGTCTTGTGGAGGTTGAGGTGGCAGACATCGGCGCCGATATCGCCCGGGCGGCAGAGGCCGACCTGCGCGTTCATGTTGGCACCGTCCATGTAGACCTGCCCGCCGCAGTCGTGGACGATCTGGCAGATTTGCTTGATCCCCTCCTCGAACACGCCGTGCGTGGAGGGGTAGGTGACCATCAGTGCCGCGAGATTGTTCTTGTGCTCCTCGGCGCGGGCGCGGAGGTCGGAGATGTCGACATTGCCCTGGTCATCGCAGCGGACGGGGACGACGCGGAGGCCCGCGATGACGGCGGAGGCGGGGTTGGTGCCGTGGGCGCTGGTGGGAATCAGGCAGACGTCGCGGTGCGCCTGGCCGCGGGCCTCGTGGTAGGCGCGGATGACGAGCAGGCCCGCGTATTCGCCCTGCGCGCCGGCGTTGGGCTGGAGGCTGGTGGCGGCGAAGCCTGTGACCTCGCTGAGCCAGGCCTCGAGGCGCGTGAACATCTCGGAGTAGCCCTGGGTCTGGTCGGCGGGGGCGAAGGGGTGCAGGCGGCCGAACTCGGGCCAGGTCACGGGGATCATCTCGCTTGTGGCGTTGAGCTTCATGGTGCACGAGCCGAGCGGGATCATGCTGTGGGCCAGCGAGAGGTCGCGCGACTGGAGCTTGAAGATGTAGCGCAGCATCTCGGTTTCAGAGTGATAGGTGTTGAAGACCGCGTGGGTCAGGTAGCCGCTCTGACGGGCCAAAGGAGCGGGGAGGTCGAGCGAGACCTTGGCGAGCAGGGCATCGACATTGATCACCGACTTGGCGCCCATCGCAAAGACGGTGAGCAGGGCGTGGATGTCTTCTCGGGAGGTCGTCTCATCGCAGGAGATGCCGACGGTGCCATCGCCGAAGTCGCGGAGGTTGATGCGGGCCTTTCGTGCGCCGGCGAGGATGTCGGCGGATGATGCACCCTTGGGGGTCACGCGGATGGTGTCGAAGTAGGTGCCCTTGTGAACCAAGTGGCCGAACTGCTCGATGCCCGCGGCCAGAACCTTGGTGAACGCGTGGATGCGGGTGGCGATACGGCGCAGCCCCTCCGGGCCGTGGTAGACGCCGAACATCCCGGCCATGATCGCCAGGAGCGCCTGGGCGGTGCAGATGTTGCTGGTGGCCTTATCGCGGCGGATGTGCTGCTCGCGGGTCTGGATCGCCATGCGGAGGGCGGTGTGGCCCTGCGCATCGCGCGAGACGCCGATGATGCGGCCGGGCATCTTCCGGACGTTCTCGGGCTTGGTGGCGATGAACGCGGCGTGCGGCCCGCCGAAGCCCATCGGGACGCCGAAGCGCTGGGCGGAACCGATCACGATGTCAGCGCCGAGCTCGCCGGGCGGTGTGATGAGCGTCAGGGCCAGCAGGTCGGTGCTTATCACGACCAGAGCCGAGCGGTCGTGGGCTTCCTTGATGATGGCTCGGTAGTCGTTGAAGGTGCCGCTGGTGTTGGGGTACTGCAGGAGCACACCGCAGAATGAGGTGTGCTGGTAGTCGATCTTGGCGGGGTCGCCGACGACGAGGTTGAGACCCAGGAAGTGGGCGCGGCCCTTGAGGAGGGCGATCGTCTGGGGGTGGCAATCATGGGAGACGAAGAAGGCACGCTCGGGCCCGTAGCCGCCCGCGGCCAGGGCGTAGCACATGCCCATGGCCTCGGCGGCGGCGGTGGCCTCGTCGAGCAGGGATGCACCGGCGAGGGGCAGGCCCGTCAGGTCGCTGACCATGGTCTGGAAGTTGAGGAGCGCTTCGAGGCGGCCCTGCGCGATCTCTGCCTGATAGGGGGTGTACTGGGTGTACCAGCCCGGGTTCTCCATGATGTTGCGGAGGATCACCGGGGGGGTGATGGTGTCGTAGTAGCCCATGCCGATCATGGAGCGATAGACCTGATTGCGCGAGGCGAGCGCCTTGAGCTCCGCGAGGGCCTCGAACTCGCCGCGCAGGTGCGAGGCACCGGGGAGATCCAGAGCGCGGCGCATGCGGATGGATTCGGGGACAACGGCATCGGTGAACTCGTCGAGCGAGCGGTACCCCATCGACCCGAGCATCTCGTTGAGTTCGGCCTCGGAGGGGCCGATGTGGCGGTGGACGAAGGTGTCGGACGGGTTGAGGATGGCGGGGTTCAGCGTGGTCATAGATGGCTCGGCTGGGCGGTGGATTTGGTGTACTGACAAGCGGGCAACTGTGGACCAAAGCGCGGGGTCGTGGGGGGCCCGACCGCGTGGGCACGCATCGGCCACGAAGGAGATCGAGAGCGCTCCCCGGCTGGTTTCAATCGGGGGTGAAAGTATAGGCGACCGTGTAGCAGTGATCGAAGCAAACGACCGCGATGCGGCCCTTGGAAGGGCTGCATCGCGGTCGGTGGGTTGTGACAGATTCCCCCGGTGGGGAGGGGGTGATTTACGGGCAGTTGCTGCCGAAGCTCGAGAGCACTGTCGTGATGTCAGAGAAGTTCACGAAGCCGTCCGCGTTGGCATCGCCCTGGCCCGCGGGGTCGGGGTCGTACTGCGTGCCGAAGGTGCTGAGGACCACGGTGATGTCACCGAAGTTGATGGTGCCATCGATGTTGGCATCTCCCGAGCAGCGATAGCGGCGGACCACCTGAAGATCGGTCGCATCGACAATGCCGTCGCCGTTGACATCGCCCTGGCCCCATCCGGTGCCCGTACCCTGGTTGGCCAGAACGATGGCCTCGTCAACGGCATCGACGACGCCGTCGAGGTTCGCGTCGCCGTATGTCGTCATGAAGGCGTTCGACAACACATCCCGGATGTCGTAAGCATCGACGTTGAGGGCGTTGAGAGCGGCCCCGCCGCGGCGATCACGTGCGAGAACGACGAGCGAGCCCGAGACGTCAGCGGAGAGATCGAAGCAGACGGCCTCCGAGAGGTTCTGCCAGTCGGCGGTCGGGCCGCTGATGCATGGCGCGGTTCTTTGGGCGATGACGTAGTTGAAGTCGACGGTGTTGATGATGCCGTTGGCACCGATGGGGGCGAAGCCGGGTGTCAGACCGGGACCGCCCGCGATGTCGAAGCGCGACATGCCGGGCAGGTAGACAGGAATCGGCGGGACGGTGCCGAAGAAGTTGTTGTTACCCGTGAGAGCGAAGTAGGCGTTATCGACGGCGGTGAAGCCGAGGTTTCGGTCTAGGAGGCCGGTTCCGGGGTCGATCGCCAGGCCGTCGCACCAGTAGCGGATGTCCTCTTTGTTGAAGGTTCCGTCGCCGTTGAAATCGCCCAGAACTTCGATGATGGCATCGTTGCCCGCGCCGGGCCCGTAGATGCCGCTCGGCGCGACCCATGGTGCCGCTTCGTAGCGCTTGCGCCAGGCTGCGATCATCTCGAAGGCATCGTTGACATCGCGGAGCCCGTCGCCGTTGAAATCGCCAGCGACGCGGTTGCGGTTGGTGAGGGCTGAGCCGTAGGCGACGGTTCCGCCGCCTTCGCGGAGGTAGGCGGTGCCGTTGGCGATTCCGTCGCTGTAGGTGGTGCCCGTCTGGCGGGTGGGGACGCGGCCGTTGAGGGTGACCGTGCCGAAGGTGGCGTAGGCCGGGTTGCTGAGGACCGAGGTCGTGCGGATGTAGTTCTGAAAGTCCTGGATCAGCAGTGGACTGATCGCGAAGGTGGGCGGGGAGATCATGAGCGAGGGGATGTAGTCGAGCGAGTTGAGCGTCTTCAGGCCCAAGGAGGCCGCGAAGGGAGAGGGGCATAATGGCGGGGGTGTGATTGGGCTGGGCCCGGGTAACCTGGTCAGGTTGTTGATGTACGACGCTGCATGCACGTTGCGCATGTCGGGGTTGGCGTTGAATGAATCGCCGCCAAAGTTCACTGGGGCGCTGCGCGGGTCTCCGATGGTGGCGATGCTGGCGAAGGTGCCGAGTCGGTAGCCGTCCTGGGTGTAGGGGATGCCAGTGGATGGATCGATCTGGCCGACGAGGCCGTTGTCGAGGACCCGATCGATGGTGGGACGAGCGAACGTGGTTCCGCCGGTGGTATCGGCGCGAACTGCAGCGACTTCGGCGCGACCGCCGGTGAGCCAGGTCCCGCCGACGACGCCGCGCTCGGCGAAGACCGGTGCCAGGGCGAGGCGATGGTTGATGACGGTGGTTTCGAGCGAGGACTCTCCAATCTTGTTGGATGGGATGAAGTTGGGCCCGAGCAGGTTCTGGTTGCTGGTGTTCGCCGCGAGACCGACGTTTTCACCAACGCAATAGCTCGGATCGACGCCGATGGAAACGCCCAAGCCCGTGCGCGAAGCGGTGCCCGACTGGTTGGTGATGAACATCAGGTTCTCGCCGGTAGTGGAGCGGCCGGTGGCGGCGAGGTATCGGAGTTCGCTGACGTCGAAACCCGTGCGTCCAAGCCCCAGGTTCATCATCACCGCGATGGGGCGCCAGAAGGCCAGCGTCTCGTAGATGGTGCTGGCGTTGGGGCTGGCGTAGTCGTAGTTGAGCGTTGTAAGGAGGATGGGCTGTCTGTTGGACTGGGTCGGCAGGGCAGCGCCGGTCTTGGAGACTGCGGTGCGGGGGTTTGAGCCGAAGCCCGCGGTCAGCGGCGCGTGGTCGAACCCCGGGGCGCCCGGGAAGCGGGAGAGGTGGATCGCGGGAGTCGGGAGCAGAGCCGCATCGATCTGCACCCCGCCGGTTGCGGGGCCGGGCGGGCTGAATGTTCTGATGTAGTTCGAAGTGTTCGATCGGCAAGGGAAACCGCCGGGGTTGTTGGCATTGAAGAACGAAGTGGCGGAACCACCCGGATCGCCATTGGCGATGAACTGTTGACGGCTGATATACGCGGTCAGGCACAGGTCCGACGACAGTCCGTTTGGCGGGTTGTTCGGCGCGGCTGGCGACCCGCCCTGTGGTGTGATGCCCGCGTCGGCTCCGTTGGCGAATGTCAACCCGAAGTCTTGCAGCTCTTGCAAGCCTTGCCAATCGTTGCTGAAGAATCGGGCCTGGACATGCCACCACTGCAAAGCCGAAGGCGGGTTGGACGGCAGGGCCGGGTCGAGCTGATCACAGAGCATACCGTTGGCATTGAGGTCGATGGCGTCCTGAGTCGACTCAGGCGCTCTCACAAACGTCTCGTAGAAAACGCTGCCAGTCAGGTTGATGAGGTATGGCTGCGCACTCGCGAGCGGCGTGAGGCCACCGCAGGCGGACAACAACGCAGCGATGCGCGCGGTAGCGGCGTGGATTCTCATGATGGCATGCTCCGGTACGAGGCATCGCCGCACCCAGCGGCTGGCCTTCGCTCCTGCAGCATGCGATCTGACTGAGGCACCGGCCAGCGATCCGCCCGCTGAAAGGGGGGCCGATGGGCGCATTTGCGCGATCTTTATGCGTGCAACGTGTTCTGTTCGCATACGCCGCCGAATCCGCAGCGTCAGAGGTGAGTGGAATGCAACCCGCCACGCGAAAAGATTCACATTGTGAATACTTCGCAGGTCACGGGCAGGTCGCCCCGAAGCTTGCCAGCACGGTGGTGATGTCGGTGAAGTTGACCGATCCGCCCGCGTCGGCATCGCCGGGGCCGGATCCGGGCGCGTAGGTGTTGCCGAAGTTGGCCAGCACGCTGGTGATGTCGGCGAAGGTGACTGTACGGTCCCCGTTCGCATCGCCGATGCACACGGCTGGGATCGGTGATGCATCGACGCGGACGTTGTCGAAATCGACCTCGATGCCCGGGGCTTCGGGGGTGCCGGGCGTGTTGAGGTTGACCAGCCGGATGCCGATGGTGGCCCCGATGGCAGGGTGCCCGGGAGTGATGTCGATGACGACGGTGCTGGTGCGGAACTCGCCCTCCGGGATCGAGGCGGCGAGCGTGTTGTCATCTTCGGCGACGACGAAGTTGCCCGCCATGAACTGGACGCGATAGCCCGGGAAGCCGTCGAGATCGAAGAAGAAGTTGAAGGGTGGAGCGCCGATGCCCGAGGCGATGTTGCCGACCTCGACCGTGAGCGTGTAGCGGTTCCCGGGCTGGAACGTGGCGCCGGTGAGGTTCTGACGCAGGCCGACGACCCCGCCGCCGACATCGCCCGAGAGGTAGATCAGGGCGACGTTGCTGCCCTCTGGCGCACCGGCGGGGAAGTAGGTGCCCCCGGTCGGATTGAGCACACCCACGGCGTCGAGGGACTGATCGATGATTCCGCTGGGGTCGTACAGGTTCCAGCCGGTGGGTATGAGCACGGGGAAGGAGTTCGGCGCGGCGAAGTTGGCCTCGAACCCCGGATTGACGACCGGGATCGGGGCGGCGTGCGCGAGCAGGGCGCAGGCGAACGTGCCGCAGGCGGCGATGAGCGAACGAGCAGACCGACGAATCTGGAACGACATGGCGATGGGGTCCTTCAAAGTGAAGCCGAGATGGCGTGGTTGCGCCGGCTCCTGATCATGCGTGCGAGCGCGCGACGATCGCGCACCCCGGTTCGCACCCGCAACGAGCGAAGCCAGACAGAGTGGAAGCGTCGGAACCTCGTCCGACCGGCGCGCTCACGGGCAAGTGTTTCCAAAATTCGCGAGCACGGTGGTGATATCAAAGAACGCGACCACGCCGCTGCCATCGGCATCGCCCGGGCCAGTGCCGGGGGAGTAGGCGTTGCCGAAGTTGGCCAGGACGGTGGTGATGTCGAAGAACGTGACAGCGCCATCACCGCTGGTATCGCCCGGGCAGGCGACGGGCGGTGTGAGGCGGAAAGCGAGGGAGTAGGAGGCATCAGCGAACAGCCCGCCGAAGCCGTCGTTGACGTTGGTGTATGCGCCGATGGTGGCGGTGAAGGTGTAGGTGCCGGGGTTGAGCGTGCCTGATTCACCCTTGTAGTACGGCCCGGACGATCCGAAGAAGAAAACCGGCTGGTCCGGTGCGCTGGCGGGATAGAGCGAGACGCTGCCACCCGCGTGCGTCCCGTTGATCGAGAGGTCGTCGAAGGTCCAGGCGGTGGGCAGATCGATGTTGAATGTGACCGTGAGCGTGGACTCGCCGCTGGCCTCGCCGCCCGAGAGGTGCTTGTCCGAATCATCCGTGTCCGATCCGACCGACCCGTTCGAAGTGATGCTGGTCGGGGTGAAGCTGGTGTTCTGGCTCGCGTTCGCGGCTGCGGAGGCGGTCTCGAAGCCGACTTGGGGCCCGTAGCCGACGGCGAGGCCGCCGTAGAAGTTGGCCACGGGTCCTCCGCCGGCCTGTTCGAGTGTGCCGCCGAGCGCGATAACGTCGATGCGAGCCGAAGCAACGACGTAGCCGCTGATGACTGCCTTATCGAACTGCGCTTCAACGCTCGCGGAGGCAGCGAGCGACAACAGTGCGACCAAGATCGAGTTGTAACGCAAGTCTTTCTCTCCTTGAACGTACAACGCTTTGGTAACGGCGCGGCGGAGTACTTGAGATTGTATGGCTGGTCGGATGCTCGTCGCCTCGACGCTCAGGTGTTGCCGACGTTCATCAGGACGGCTAGGACATCCGCGATGCTGATGAGGCGATCGCGGTCCGCATCGCCCTGGCTTCCACCGGGGCCGTGGAGGTTCCCGAAGTTTGCCAGGACGGCGGTGAAGTCGAAGAAGTCTGTGAGGCGATCTCCGCTCGCGTTGCTGGCTTGGGAGGGCAGCGCACGATCGCGGCGGATCGCCTCCGATCATTGTCCGAACAAGTTCGTTTCGGCGAGCATGCCCTGTTCTTCGAAGTGCTTCATCGCCTCGGGGACGCTCTTGAAGATTCGGGTCGCGGTTTCGGTGATGAAGGGGGATGGATTCTTCTTGGGCTTCCACACGACGTAGACCTCTTTGGTGTGCTCGAAGGCGTGCTGCAGCTCGCGTTCGACACCGCTGGAGAGGCCTGGGTTGCCGCCCGGGAGTTCGGGGATGAGGCTGACGATCATGTCGGACTGGTCGATGAGCTTGAAATCGCGCATGTAGATCTGGCCATCGATGTCGCCCGCGATGTCGAGAACTTCGCGGACGCGGACGCGGATGGGGTCGCCATCCGACTTGGCCCCGCCGAAGAGGTGGGGGGTGACATCCAGGTAGCGGTCGACGTTGCCTTCCTTGGCGGCGGCGGCGGCGCGGTCGAGCAGCAGCTTCTCATCGACATCGCCGGGATCGAAGGTGATGAAGTGCTTGGCGAGCTCAGCTCGGAAGTCATCGATCTCCTTGAGCACATCGGGCATGTCGACGACGTGGCTCATCGGGAACGAGGGGTAGACACGTTTCATCTGCGGGCGGCACGCCAGGCGAAACATCGTCGGAGTCGTCATCGTGTGCCGGCCGCGCGAGAGGATGTAGAAGTCCTTGTGCATCGCCTGGGCGAGCAGCTCGGTGGCCAGGATCTCTTCCTCGCGCCACACCATGCAGTCCTTCAGGGTGGCATCGATGTCAAAGTCGCGGTGCAGACGGTGGTGGACAACCTCGATGTTGTCGACCAGGCAGACCAGCGCATCGGGCTGGAAGAGTTCCATCTGATCGAAATCGAACGCGGAAAAGAGCCCGTGCCGCCAGCGGAAGGTGGCGTGGGTGTTGACGATGACGTTCTTCTTGTCGCGGGCGTCGGCGATGATGTCCTTGAAGGCGGCGCGGCGCAAGGAGTTCAGCCGTGACCAGGGCAGGTCAAGGATGCGCCCCGGGCGGATGTCGCGCCCCTCGGCGTACATCATGTCGCCCACGTTGTAGAGGGTGATGCTCTCCCCCTGCTGGCCCGCGAACTCGCAGGCTGACTGGAGGTAGTGCTTCTTGTCCATGCCGATCTGACCGGTGACGACGACGCGCATGGATCCAGTGTACGAAGCGGGGCGGCGGGTTGCCTTTCGCCCTGCGCGACCGTTCTTTCCCCTAAACTACCCCCATGTCACTCCTCCAAGGCAAGACCGGTCTGATTTTCGGTGTGGCCAACGATCGCTCGTACGCCACGTTCATCGCGCAGTCGATCCTCAAGCACGGCGGGCGGTGCGCGTTCACGCACATCCCGGGCGAGAAGAACGAGCGGCGCACCCGCAAGGCGTGCGAGGCGATGGGCATCAGCGACCCTTGGCTCTTCCCTTGCGATGCGGGGAAGGATGAGGATCTGGATGCGGCCTTCGCCGCTTATGCCAAGGCGCACACGCGGCTCGACTATGTCGTGCACTCGATCGCGTTCGCCGACCGGGAGTGGCTGAGCCTGGGGCGGTTCAACGAGACACCCCGTGCGGCGTACCTGTCGGCGATCGACATCTCGGCGTACACGCTGCTGGCGATGGCGCGGCGGGCGCGGCCGCTGATGGCCGATTCGGGGGGCGGGTCGATCATCGCGATGTCGTACTACGGGTCGGAGAAGGTGGTGCCCGGCTACAACGTCATGGGCGTGGCCAAGGCGGCGCTCGAGTGCTCGGCGCGGTACCTCGCGGCGGAACTTGGTGCGAACAAGATCCGCGTGAACACGATCAGCGGCGGGCCACTGCGCACGCTCGCATCGTCGGCGGTGGGGGGGATCGATGAGATGCTCGATCACACACCGACGCGGGCCCCGCTGAAGCGGAACATCGAGGGCAGCGAGGTCGGCGATACCGCCGTCTACCTGCTGTCGGACCTGTCGAGCGGCGTGACGGGCGAGAACCTGTACGTCGACTGCGGTGTGAACATCATCGGGGTGTGAGCGGGCTACAGCTCCGCCGGCTCCAGAACGTGCGTTCCCGGCTTCTCTGCTTCTCGACGGACCGTGAAGACCGGTTTGCCCGGTTCGTGATCCAGGACGAGGATCCATCGCTCGTCGGCGGCGCGGTCGAGGAGCTTCACTCGCTCCAGCATGCTGGTGTAGGGCTCGACATCGTAGGAGAGGTTCGTCGTCGGGCGGCAGTGCAGAGCGGTGGGCATGACGTCGTTGCAGAAGACGACGGTTCGCCTTTCGCCTCGTACTGTTGCGTCGATCGCGACCACCTGCTGGCCCCAGGTGTGGCCGGGCACCGGAATGACGCGGATTCCCGGGAAGCCCGGGATCTCGCGCTCGCCCTCGATGAGTCGGAAGCGCTCGCGAACGGCATCGTTGAGGTGGTTGCGAAGGTAGGTCTTGTTCATCGTGGATCGGCCGGCGATGGCGTCATCGAGTTCCTGCTTCTGGGTGAAGACCAGCGCGTTCGGGAAGGTGAGGACCGGCCTGTCCGGGTCCGCGCCGGGGGCGGCGAGGCGCGTGAGCCCGCCCGCATGGTCGAAGTGCAGGTGGGTGCAGATCACGGCGGAGATGTCTTGCGGGCGTGCCCCGGCCTCCTCGAGCGCATCGTGGATCGAGCGCGGGCGGCCCGGGTTCACCGCGTCGGCGGGCTGCATCTCCTGCGCGTACATGGAGTGCTCCTTGGCCGACATCTTGTCGCCGATGCCGACCTCGACCACGACGAGCTTGCCGCTCGACTCCAGCAGCAGGCTGTTGGTCTGCATGGGCATGCGGTTCTGGTCGTCGATGACGCCGGGCGCGAACCACTTGGACCAGGCGACGCGCGGGATCAGCCCGAACATGCAGCCCGCATCGAGACGAAATGAACCGCAGCGGAGGAGCGTTGGATTCCAGAGCATCACGGAAAGATAGCCGAGTGATGACTACGGATGGCCGGGATGAGCGGATGTTCTGCGCCGGCGGCTCGCCGTCGCGGCGAGAGCCAGCGTGCCCAGCAACAGCCCGCCAGGCGAGGGGATGGTCCGATCGCTCGGCGGGCTGCTGTCGCCGCCGCCTCCGCCGCCGGAGAAGTCGCTGTCGTTGTTGCCGAAGCGACGCCCGGGCGGGAGTTCGCCCGTCAGCCCGTCGGTAAGCCCGGCCATGCCGAGCAGACCTGGATCAAAGGGGGTCATCTTTCCCGAGAAGCCGAAGACGGGGTCCTGGAGCCCCAGGTCAACGAGGATGTTGTCGATGGCCCAGCGCGACCAGTCGGCAGCGCTGCCGGGGTTCGCGGCCTCGAAGCGCAC
>JBIPMO010000186.1:0-6304 GCA_044369085.1 Phycisphaerales bacterium | reverse complement strand
GGCGTCACGGTCCACTCACGCGATCAGGCCGCGCCGGACACCGCTGATCCGGAGCTCACGGTGCGAACCCCGACCCTCACCTTTGAGACCGCTCTGGGCGAACTGCGCACGTCGGACCGCATCGACATCGCCGCGCCGGGCATCGCGGCCACGGGCCAGGGCATGACGCTCCGCTTGAGCGCGGACCCGGCTCGGCCGATCGAGCTCTTTCGCGTCGAGCGCGGCGGCACCCTCACGTACAACCCGGATCAGGCCCGCGCGGCGACCCGCAAGCAGCGCGACCCCGCCGACCGAACACCGGGCAACAGCGCCGCCCAGCCCGCCGCGCCGCGGCCCGCCGATGCGCTCCAGCACTATCGCGCGACCGTGACCGGCGCGGTCGAGGTCGCCGCGGGCCAGCGCTCGTTGCAGGGCGAGACCGTGACACTCTGGGCTCGCACCCGGGGCGGAAGCCTCGCGGGCAACGCCGTCGCCGGGTTCACCAGCGCCGCAGAGCCGGCCGCGACCGCGAGCGGCAAGCCCGCGGAATCCCAGCCGACGGGGGACAAGAGCCCCGCCGAGATCGTGAGCGCCTCGTGGACCGGCGCCCTCGAGTTCATCCCGCTCGACAGCGCGCCCGAAGAACTCGTCGAGGATGATGTGCTGCTCCGCGTGACATCGGCCGACCCCGCTCGCGCGGTCGCGCTGCGCGACACATCGACGGGCGGAGAGATCAAGGCCATCAGCCTCGAATACGCCGCCACCCGCCGCGTCGTCTATGCAGAAGGCTCTGGCAGGGGCGATCGCCGACTGGCGATGGACCTGCCGCAGCTCGCGACCGTGCTCGGCGACCGGTTCACCATCGATCTCACCTCGGGTGATGGTGCCTTCGACGGGCCGGGCCGGATCGTCGCCGCTCGCCGTAAGCCCGATGACAAGCAGCGCTCCATCCAATGGTCCGAGCGCGGTGTCTTCGCGCTCGACACCGCCGAGGGCCCCATCGGAACGGGCCGCGATGCGCTCCCGCGCGATGTCCGCTTCTACGGCGATGTCGAGGCACACGATGGCATCGCCTGCTTGAAGGGGTCGACCGTTCAAGCCGAGTTCGATGTCACACCTTTCACCACCGCCGCTGGCGATCAGGGCAGCGTCAACACCGACCGCCGGGCCGATCTCAAGCGCCTCCGCGTCAAGGGCGATGCCCACGCCGCCGATGCCCGCGGCGGGACCTTCGATGCCAGCGAGATCGACGTCATCTTCGAGCGCGCGAGCGACTCCGCCGACCCCACCCCCGCACTCGCCAGCGCCCGCGGCAGCGTCAGAGCGGCCCGCAAGGGCGAATCCCTCGAAGCCGGATCCCTCGACACGCGCCTGGAGCGCAGCATCGAGGGCGATGTCATCGTGCGCACCGTTTCGGCTCGCGAGGATGTCCGCGCCATCATCGACCGCGGCGGCAAGACCGGCACGCTCGAGGTGCGCGCTGACCGCCTCGATGCCGACACGCTCACCGGAGTGATCGACCTCGTCGGCGCTCCGGTCACGCTCGCTCGCCGGGCCGCCGACACCAGCGCCGAGATCCGGGGCGACTCGGCCCGCATCGAGTCCGATCCCGCAGCACGGAAGCTCACCATCTTCGGGCCCGGCTCGGCCACCTACGCCGCCAAGCCCGGCCCGCGCGACAGCTCATCCCCCGTCATCGCCGATAGCGCCCGCGTGGAGTGGCAGGGCTCCTTGATCTACGACGATGCCCGGGGCCGCGCTGAGATCCTCGGAACCCCGCGGGCCACGCTCGATCGAGGCGCTGGCGAGCGCTACGAGGGCCGCGGAGACAAGATCATCGTCGAGCTCACCCCCGCTCCGGCGGGCGAGCCCGCGCCCGAGCGCCGCGACCTCGTCCGCGCCCTCATCGAAGGCGGCGATGCCCCCGCCGAGGTCGAACTCCGCCGCTTCATCGCGGCAACCTCGCCGCCTGAATCCCCGGAACCCCCGGATCCCGCCAAGCCCGCCGAGCCTGCTCTGGAAGCGATGGCCTTCCTCCGCGGGCCCGCAGTCGAGCTCATCGGTCAGTCGCGGCTGAACGTCGCCGGTGCCGGGCTGCTTCTCATCGAGGATCGCAGACCTTCAACCGCCGCGCCGCAGGCGCCGGAGAACGACATCCGCGCGGTCGCCCGCGATGCGCGCGGCACCACCCTGGTCGAATGGGATCAGTCACTCACCATGGACCGGTCGACGGGCATCGGCGAAGTGCGCGGCAACGTCCGTGTCCGCCAGCGTCACGCCGATCAGGAGCGCATCGCCGAGATCACCGCCGACACGCTCGCCATCACCGTCCGCGAGGTCCCGCAGCCCGCCCAGGGCGAGAACGCCATGACCCTCACCCGCGCCGAGGCCGCGGGCAACGTCCGTGCTGTCTACGCCGATGCGACCATCGAGGGCGAGCGGCTCGTTTACGACGCCGCCGCGGGCACCATCTCCGCTCTGGGCGATGCCGCTCGGCCCGCCACCGGATACGACAAGAAGACCGGCCGCACGGCGAGCGCTCAGCGCGTGACCATCGACCTCGCCACCGGCAACTGGCGAGCCGAAGAGACGGGCACCATCGTCGCTCCGCGATAGCAGCGGGGGAGTCTCGCGCGACCGCGCATCGCCACATGATCGCGGCGACTCCGGCGGTCGCTTCCGCGAAGCAGACGCCTACCATCCATCCAACTCCCCGGAGCGCCCCCGCATGCGTGTCCTGATCGCGATCCCTACATACAACGAGGAGAAGTACGTCCTGCGCGTGCTCAAACGCGTCAGGCAGTTCGCAGACCAGATCCTCGTCATCGATGACGGATCGACCGATTCGACGCCCTGCCTGCTGCCCCGCGAGCCCGTCGAGGTCATCCGTCACGCGACGAATCGCGGCTACGGCCGCTCGCTCCAGGACGCTTTCCGCTGGGCCTGCGTCGACCGCTTCGACTGGGTGATCACGATGGACTGCGACGAGCAGCACGAGCCCGAGGCCATCCCCGCGTTCATGGAGCAGATCAGGACCGATGCCTTTGATGTCATCAGCGGCTCGCGATACCTCTCGCGCGATCGCGATGCCGATTCGCCGCCCCCCGCCCGCCGGGCCATCAACCACGCCATCACCGCCGAGATCAACGAGCGTCTGGGCATCCGCATCACCGATGCCTTCTGCGGCTTCAAGGCCTATCGAACCTGCACCGTCTCGGGCCTTCCCTACGACGTGGACGGCTACGAGTTCCCCATGCAGTTCTGGGTCCAGGCCGTGGCGAACAGGCTCCGGCTCACCGAGCTGCCCGTCCGCCTCATCTACAACGACCCCACCCGGACCTTCGGCGGCCCGCTCAACGACGACACCATCCGCTTCTCCCGCTATCGCAGCGTGCTTCAGCGCGAGATCGAGCGCTGCGCAAGCCGACTCCCATCCACAGCGCTGCATCCCCGCCCGGATGGCTACGGCGGCAAGTAGATGAGCAGCGCTGCCCACCGGTTGCCAAGCGCTCTCGCTTACCCTGTGCAACCCCGCATGCCCCCAACCGTCCGCATCACCCCGCACCCTTCCGCCTGGCCAGCGCTCGTGCGCGATTGGCATCGCCCCGCCGACCCCGCTCGCCGCGCTGTCCGCGAAGCACTCGGGCTTCCCACCGACCGCCCCGTGATCATGACGGGCCACCAGGCCGCGCTGTGGCACTGCGGCATCCTCGCCAAGTACCTCGCGGCCGATGCCTTCTCGCACTCAACTTCCGCTGCCGCCGCCTGGATCGTTGTCGACCAGGATGAAGCCGAGTTCGCCTCGCTCCGCCTCCCCGCGCTCGACGCGAGCGGATCGCTCCGCGCCGCCGAGTGGACCCTCACCGCCCCGCCCGCCGAGGCCGTTCCGGCCTGCGCGCTCGGCGCTTTCGATCCGCGCCCGCTCGATCTTCGCGGGCTCTCACCCGCGCTCCCCACCATCGCCGCTTCGATCGAACTCGCCCGCAGCGCCCTCAGCGCTCGCCGGAACGAGCCCACCGCGGCCAGGCAGGTCGCCGCCGCCACCTTCGATCTGCTGCGGCCGATCCTCGCGGGACGCCCGATCGTCTATGCCACCGACCTGCCGAGCACCGCTTCCTTCGCATCCCTCGTGAGCCAGCTCTTTGATGATGCCCCCCGCGCCGCCGCAACCTACAACGCCGCGGCCACCGCGCACCCCGAGGCCCGACTCGCCCAGCTCCGCGTTGACAGTTCGCGCGGCCGCACCGAACTGCCGCTCTGGCGCATCGAGACGGGCTCCCCGCGCCTGCGGGCTTTCAGCGACAACCGAGCGACCGCCTCCGGTGTTTCGCTCCTCCCCCGCGCCCTCCTCATGACCGCGTTCCTGCGCCGCTACGCCTGCGACCTCTTCATCCACGGCACGGGCGGCGGCATCTACGACCTCGCCACCGAAGCGTGGTTGAAGCAGTGGCTCGGCTGGGACCTCGCGCCCACCGTCGTGGTGACCGCCGATCTTGCGCTCCCGCTGCCCGCGCCTTCGATCACGCGCGAGCAGGCCCTCCAAGCCATGTGGCTCGCCCACCGCGCTCGCCACGACCCCGCTCTGGCGGGCCGCGCCGATCTCGCGGCCGAGAAAGCCCGGCTGGTCCAGGAGATCGCGGCCGCCCGCCGAGCCGGGGCCGACCCGCTCCCGCCATACAAGCGCCTGCACACTATGCTCGATAAGTACCGCCGCGCCGAGGCCCCGCGACTCGAAGCCATCGCACGCGAGGCCGGCACCATGCGCGAATCCCTGGCGCGCATCACGCTCGCCACCGACCGCGCATGGCCATTCATCCTCCACGAGCCCGCAGCGCTGGCATCGCTCAAGCAAGCCGTGGAGCGAGCCCTGCTCACCACCCCAGCAGCGTCGTCCTGAACACGCGGTACGGCGTCGTCGGCATCGAACCATCTTCGGTGAACCACGCCGTCCGGTTGATCTGCGCCACCGTGAAGTAAAGCGATCCCCCGGGCCCGATCGCGAACGAATCAGGCCACGGGAAAAGGGCCGAGCGCACCAGCGGCTTCACTTCGCCCTTGGGTGTCCGGACGTACACCGCGTTGTGCTCGAGCGCCGACAAGTACACGTTCCCCGCCGCGTCGATCTCGATCCCGTCGGCCATCACCGTCGGGCCCATGTTCTCCACCGCGGCCGCGATCTCCTGCTCCGTCGATGCCACATCCATCAGCACGCGCGTCGGCACGCGGTAGAGCGTCCGCCCCGTCAGCGCCTGCCAGTACACCCACCCGCGCTGGGCATCCACCGCGATCCCGTCCGAATGAACCTTCGGCGTCTGGCCCTTCATCGGCCCGCCCGCGAAGCGCAGCTCCTTGCCCTCCACGATGGGCACGAAGTCCGTCTCGGCCATCGTGCGCGGGTCCTCACCGAGCACCCGGCGAGCCGTGCCCGTCTCCAGGTTCAGCACGATCAGCCCGCCGCGGGAGGAATCGGTCATGTACGCGAAGCCCGCTCGCGTGTCGATGCGCACATCGTTCACATACGAGCCCGCCGGCGCCACCCCCGCCTCGGTCAGGTCATACGTGCGCACCAGCGAACCGGAAGCCAGGTCAAACCGCAGCAGGCGAGCCGAGGCACCGGGCGCGAACCCCGGACCGATCCGCGGGTTCCCGGTGTCAACGACCCACACGCGATCCATGTCGTCGATGTGCACGCTTTGCACGCACACGAACATGTCGGGCCGCACGCTCATCCCCTCGCGCCACGTGTTCCAAGAGTCGCTCGGCCAGGGGGTGAAGTCGCCGCTGGCAAGCAACTCCGCCACGTGAACGCGGTGCCCGTCGTGCCAGAGCGGGAAGTTTACGAACACCCGCCCCGCCCGCGAGACCCCCACACCCGTCACCTGGTCGGTCTCGAAGCGCGCCACCTCGCTCACCGCACGCTCGGAGGGCGAGAGACCGCGCGGCGCATACGTGCATGATGCGACCGACAGCAAAGCAACCACGAGCACAAGGGGGGTGAACTTCATCCGGATGTTTTACCCGAGGATGCGAGCGAGCGCGCAGCAGTGGGGGCGGCGACGACCGCAGTGCCGCGCAGCACGCGAAACACACCACCCAGCCAGCGCAAGCATCTCTTCACCCCAAACCCGAAACCCCAAACCCCGAAACCCGAAACCCCTACCCCCGTTTCACCACGTTCGCCGCGCGATACTCCCCGCCCAGCACCTTGCGAGCGTCCGTCTCAAGCCAGTTCGACAGCACCCCCGCGTAGATACTGCGGAAATCGAGGTTGTACTTGAGGTCCCCCTGGTCAAGGTCAGTCAGCGAGGGCTGCTCGCCGAGCACC
>JBIPMO010000185.1:0-6345 GCA_044369085.1 Phycisphaerales bacterium | reverse complement strand
GGGCCGATCAACATAAGCCTAAAAAATAATCTCAACACGCCCACACAAACACACCCGAGCGGGATCTATCCCCTGACGGACATGCCGAGCCTGATCGCGGGCCGGCACCTCCCATCACGCTCGCAAGAAAAACAAAAGGTGCTTGCCATGAACCGCCGCGCTATCCCTCTGCCCACGCCGCTCATCCCGACCCCCAGCGAGCCCCACCGAGCCGCAACCCGAGCTCCGCCCCCATGACGCCGTGACTCCCCGTGACCCCACCTCACCCCGAACCCTCTTCCCTCTTCCCTCTTCCCTCCTCCCTGATCCCCGATCCCCGATCCCCGATCCCCGATCCCTGATCCCTCCTCTCAAAGGAACCTGCCATGAATACCGCTCTCCTCACCGTTGCGTCCCTCTCCGCTCTGTCCTTCACCGCGAGCCCGGCCGCGGCTCAGATGGCTTCCATCCCCGTGACATTCGGGCCGCCCAGCACCCTCGAAATCGGCCAGCCCCCGCTGCCCAGTGATGTCGAGTTCGATCTCGCCTGGCCCTACGGCGACATCGCCGGCCCCATCACCGACAACGTTCGCGTCACGTGCCAGCCGGGCTTCACCGATCCGTCCGATTCCGCCCGCATCGTGCCCTCGACCAACGGCCATGCGATCAACTCGAAGGGCACGGGCATGACTAACGGTCGCGTCAGTCTCACACTCGCGCCCGTCACAGGTTCCCCCGTGCTCGACATCATGCACGATGGCGTCCTCGTCCTCGCAAGCAGCAGCAACGTCCATGCGACTCAGCACGAGATCGCGATGTGGGAAGACCTCGACGGCGATGGCGTGCCCGAACTCAGCCTTCAGCGCCTGCTCCTCGACCTCGAGATCACCGTCTTCCAAGGCCTCGAGTTCACCGCCGAGCCTCAGTTCACGGTCCTGAGTGATGGCCGCCTCGAGATCTTCGCCCCCCTCACCATCCCGAGCGGTGTCACCCTCGACCCGAACCAGGATGTGACGAGCTACCGCTTCAGCGCCAGCGTGGTCCCCACCCCCGGCGCGGCGACCCTCGCAACCATCGCGGGCCTCGCAGCCCTCCGCCGCCGCCGCCCCAGCCCGCTGACCAACTGACCCTCTCAGTGTCCCACCGTACCGCTGGCCCCTCTCGTGGACCACGGTCGAAAGATCCCCGTAAACAGTGCTTGAGAAAGGAAAGTGTCATGACGATGAGTCTGAATCAACTGTCCGTTCGAGGTCTGGCTTTGCTGGCGCTCGCCGGCAGTCAAGTGTGCTTTGCCGGGACGCCCGTCAACGCAAGATGGATCGTTGTGTGCTTGAGCTATGGAGGTGGCAACCGCGCCTATGGACTTGGCCACGTTGACGACGGATGCGACTGTGTCAACGTCTACAACTTCCGCGCGCTCGAGTTTTGCGGGGAGCCTTCGGGCGAACTCATGGACGATCCCCCGGGCAGCGTGCGCGACGGGTACGCGCCAGCGTTCGATCGAGCGGAGTTGCTGGGCGAGCCGATCGTCAGCGCGGCGGGCGAGCCCGAGACGCGCATCGTTCAGGGGTACTACCCCGTGCCCGATGTGTACGATGGCGGATCGTACAGCACGCGCCTGTTCGCGATCCGGCAAGGGGTCGGCGGGTCGCCGAATCAGTATGCACCGATCGATCTCGTGGTGGAAGGGCTTCAGGACGCCGCGAGCAACATGTTCATGATCGCCGTGCCCGGTGGCGAGCGCATCAGGCAGCCGTGGGACTCAGAACTGACGGATCTTGTCGCCGAAGGCGACGCCACGCTGGTGCTCTGGACCTATCGCCCGTGTGATCTGAAGAACATTATGGATATGCGAATGATCCCGATCGAGTTCGACACCCTGGTCTTCCAGGATGCCCTGCCCCTTCCGCCGGCGTGCCCCGGGGACAGCAACCGCGACGGCGCGGTCACGTTCGGCGACGTCGTGACCACGCTGGCGAACTTCGGAACGATGTACCCCGTCGGTGAACTGCCGCTGGGTGATGCGAACGGCGATCGCAAAGTGATATTCGCGGATGTCGCTGACATCTTGGCGAACTTCGGCAGCACCTGCCCGTGACAATGTCAGAGCTTGCGGCATGACAGCCGCACCGTTCAGCCGCAGCGGAGGGCGGCGCGGTCGCGGGGTATGGATCTCAATCCTGACGGGTGGCACGGTCGAACGGGGGAACCGTTCGACCGTGCCATCCCTTCTAACTGTCCTATCTCATTGAACACACGGTCCAACAGCAGACTGCCGGACCCTGACGCCCAGCAACCCTCACGCCCGGCGACGACGACCGGCCGCCACCAGAGCGATGGCCGCGATCGCGCCAACACCGGGGGTCGGGATCGGCGTCAGCACGTACACCGCGGGGAACTCGCCCGCAACGTAGATCGTCCCGTCCGGGCCGATCGTCACGCCCTCGGCATCGCCCGCGATCCCGGCGAAGCTGAACGAGCTCAGAACCTGACCGGTCCGCGTCACTTCGAGCAGTCGGGCCGACTCCTGGCTGTAGATCAGCAGGTTGTCCTGATCAGGGGTGCCGACCAGCGAGGGGACCGTCGAGAGCACCTGCACGTCCGAGAGATCCAGCAGGCCCAGCAGGGCGGGGTTGAAGAGGTTGGCGGGGTTGAGGTCGCCGGCGCCGGGGAAGGTAATGGCGGTGTCGTAGATGCCCTGCGGCGTCTTCTCCTTGACGAGGATGTAGCGCCCGGTGAGCGGGTCGAACGAGAAGCCCTCGATGCCCACGTTGCCGACGGTCGGACCGATCGAGGCCGAGGGGAGGGACGAGCGGTCGGCGGTGGCGCCGGCGGTGTAGGTGAGCTTGTAGACGTCCTGGAGGCGCTCCTCGCCGATCACGAACTCGCCGCCCCCGATGTAGGTCAGCCCCTCGGTGTCGGCAAAGCCCGTCAGATTCATGGTCGAGACGAACTGGCCCGAGGTGGTGATCTCGAGGAGGGCGTCGCCCTCATCGCCGAGGATGAAGAGGTTGCCATTGTCCCAGTTGTAAGTGATCGCCGACGCCTCGGACGAGGCGGGGAAGAACGGCGTAGCCGACAGGTCGTACGTCGCGGTGTGCTGGTACTGCGAGAGGTCCAGCGAGTTGATGCCCGCGGAAGCCGAAGCGGCGGCGAACGCCGCGAGTGCGATGGCAAGAGTCTTCATGACAGTGTTCCTTCAAACAATTTCAGTAATGTTCGATGCGCGACACGGTGAGAAGCAGGGGATCAGGCGCGACGACGGCGGGCGCCGAAGGCGCCGGCCAGAACCAGCGCCGCGGCAGCGCCGGGGGCCGGGACCGAAGTGCCCGGCGAGCCGATGTCGCCGTTGGTCGCGCGATACGCGCCGTTCTCGCCGACCACCGACAGACCCAGGTTGTTGCCCGAACGATCGGCCTCGAACGTCGTCCCGCGGGTGATCGCGCCGAACACGTAGCTGCTCAGCAGCGAACCGCTCGGCGAGTAGAAGAACACCGCGTCACCGCCCGAGCTGAGCCCCGAGAACGTGTCCGTCACGCCTTGCGACGGGAGCATCTCGTCGGTCCCGAGAATCGCGACCGAGGAGGGGATGCTCCAGTTCGTCCGGAACGCCGCCTCGTTGGCGGCCGCTTCTTCCAGAACGATCACGGACTGACCCGGGTTCAGCAGCAGCGAAGGAAAGAAGTTCGGCTGCGGAGTCGCGCCGCCCAGAGCGTCCTCGCTGTCGGCCCACTGGTACCCGGCGAGGTTCACGGCGGTGTTGCCGGTGTTCGTCAGCTCCCACCAGTCACCGTTGATGGTGCTGGCCGTCCCCGCGGTCGTCTGAGCCTGAACCTCGGTGATCACCAGAGCGGCAGAAGCGGCGTTCGCGATGCCCGCGAGCGCGACGATAGCAATGAGAGTCCGCGACATGTGTTCTTCCCTTCCCTTTGTTTCCGGCCCGACAACCCGCCGATCGCACGCGCGCCGGAAGCCGCCGAACCAATGACGACATGATGCCTGCCCACGCGGTGTGCAGCGTGGTTAGGAAACACTACAGCCCGATGGTGAAGAACAGGCCACGGATGCATGAGGCTTCTGTGAATTCACGGAAACGCACGCGATCATCGCGCGAGCGTTGAAGATCTCGTTGCATTCCCGTTCAGATTTCACTCGGCAGCAGCGCAACCGACTCACACCGCCCGCGGCAAACCACGCCATGCGCTGCTAGCCCAACCCCCGAAACGCACCGACATCACTTCTTCGTGCACCGAACCACGAACCCCGGTGGGAAGTTCCGCCACACCGTTGTGCTCTTCTCCACCTTCGCGAACTGGCCGGGCAGCTTCGCATAGAACCGCCGACCCGCCTTCAGCCACGTCCCCACGTGGTAACCGAACGTGATCAGCGTCCCGCCGGGCCGCAGCACGTCGAGCGCCGATGCCAGGATCCGATCCTGCAGCCCGCTCGAGAACGAGGCCCACGGCAGGCCGCTGATGATGCAGTCAACCTTGTCGATCCCGTGCTCGTCGCAGATCCGCCGAGCGTGCTCCGCGCTGTCGTTCACCAGCGTCACCTCGGGCAGCCGCGTCCTGAACGCCTCCACCATCCGAGTGTTCAACTCGATCGCGATGAACTTCGTGTTCGGGTTCAGCCGGGGCACGATCGCGTCGGTAAACACGCCGCTCCCGGCCCCGAACTCCAGGATCGCCCGCGCCGATTGAAAGTCGACCCCCCGCACCATCTCCGCCGCCAGGTGGCTCGATGACGGAGCCACCGCCCCGATCATGAACGGCTTCTCGATGAACTGCGCCAGGAACGCGCGGCGTCCCTTCCACTTGTGCGGCGGGCGGGCGGCGGCGGGGGTCGGCATGCTCATGGGCGGCTCTCGCGGGGGTGGGTGCGGAGGATACATCGGAATCCGAGCCGAATCATCGCGATGGATTTCTCCCAGCGCAAACTTCTCGTCAAAACGTCACTTCAACGGGTGATCCCCGCGAGCCGTCCGCTCGCGGTTCAAACGCTCAAGAGCGGGGGGGTGGTCCTTCAGCAGCCGCACCAGTTGCGTCGCCGAAACCTCCAGACGGATCGCCGCCGTCTTCGCGTCCCAACCCGCATCCGCGATCACATCCAGCGCTTCGGCGATCAACGCGGGCATGTCGTGGTGCTCCGGGTTGCAGTGGATCCGCCCCCCGCCCGTCGCCGAAACCGGAACACGCACCCGCAGCCCCGGAGCGATCTCCTCCGTCTTGGGAGATGGCGGCGCTGTCCGCCTCGCCCGCCACAGCAGCGAACCGATCTCCCCCGCGGGCACCGGACGCCGAACCTCAACCGCCAGCGCAAACCGCAGCCGCTTCAGAGCCATCCTCTGATTGTCCGTCACGCTCCGCCGCTCGCTCGCCTGCGATGTCACCCCCGTCGGCCCGTGCACCAACGTCACCGCCGTCTCAACCTTGTTGCGGTGCTGACCCCCCGGGCCGCGCGTCCGGTTCTTGGTCAGCTCGCACTGCGACAGCAGCACGTCATCGGGCAGACACGCCGGGTGGTCGATGGGCTGGGCGGTGAAGGTGTGCAACGTTCGGCTTGTTCGACCTCGGCCCCGCCCTCAGTGCTTCCCCGCCTCAAACGCCTTGATCTGCTCCGCAACCCCGGGCAGCAGGTCATTCGGAATCGGCACGCTCAGGTTGTACTGCGCGATCTTCCACGCCCCACCCGAAGACCACCGCACCAGCACCCCCGACCCCCGGCACACGCCCCATTTCTCGTTCACCAGCATCTCATCGAACCACGCGGTCTTCTGGTCACCGCTGAAGTCGATCTCCCGCGATGTGCTCCGGTAAGTCCATCCCTTGCCTTGCGAGAAGTAGGGGTGGGCGTACGCGCGGAACTGCTCGACCGTCCATCGCTCCGATGCATCGGTCCCGATGAACACGCCGCCCCAAGCAAAGTGCCCGAAGTACCGCGACTCGTCAGCCTTGCTCGCCGCATCGTGAAAGTCATCGAGCACATTCGCGACGGCGAGGGGCTCTGTGTCCAGGCACTGGCCCTTGTTGTGATAGACCTTGCTTTGATGGCCAGCCTGGCACGCCGGGAGGATAAGCATGGCGGCTGAGAACAAGGTCAGTGCGGCGAGTTGGTGCATGCGAAAAGTGTAACGCCACGCCGAGCCCGCGGCATCGACCGGGATCAGGGTCAGTTCCACGTGCACCCGTCCGGAGCCTCGGCATCGATCTGCCGAGCCGCATACGCCAGGCTCCCGCGCATCCGCCGCAACTGGTCCCGCACGATCGTCGCCCGCCGGTGCGCATTCCCCTCCGCCAGCAGCCGGTATTGCAGTCGCTTGTCGTTCAGCACGCTCAGCGTCACCACCTCAAGCAATGCCGCCGA
>JBIPMO010000020.1:0-18671 GCA_044369085.1 Phycisphaerales bacterium | reverse complement strand
CAACAGAGGCCCGTGGCCTGCGTTCGCCCCGGCGGTGGCGATGCGCGCGGTTCGCCGTCTTGCTGGTCGCGTCCGCCGAATGGCTTGTCGCGCTTGACGATTCCCCCGTCGCGTGCGACGGATGACCTGTCGCGTCCGCCGAGTAAAGTGCGTGGCTGACGGGCCGATTGTCGAGTTTGACGACTCAATCGTCGCGTCGCGCACGTGGCCTACGGGCTGGCGCGGCCGACAGCGGTGGATCCCGAGTTTGTCCGCGGAGCTCCGCCCGCCGCTCACCCGCACGAGCCGGTTGTGCAACTCGCTCCGCTCTTGGCGGCCTTGTTCCACGGCATCCTTCCGATCATCGTGGCCAGGGCGCACGTGCCGCTCGCGCCAGCGAAGGTGAGCCCCGCGCCGAAGAAGGCGGGGATGGCGACCAAGCGTGGATCGACGAACCAGGCCAGCGCGGACCCGGCGAGCACGCA
Source organism: Phycisphaerales bacterium (assembly GCA_044369085.1). Lineage (GTDB taxonomy): Bacteria > Planctomycetota > Phycisphaerae > Phycisphaerales > UBA1924 > JAEUIV01. The sequence continues at coordinate 18,207 of JBIPMO010000020.1, read as the reverse complement.
CAGGCCGATGACCAGTTGCACCTGGCGCATCACGCTGATGCCCGAGACTTTGGTGTTGAGTTCGACGGGGAGGTTGTCCTTCTTCCACGCCTCGATGCCGCCCGCGAGGGTGAAGACCGGCAGGCCTGAGGCCGCGAGCGGCGCGGCCAGACGGCAGGCGTCGGCAGAGCGGCGGCCGCTCTTGCACTGCATCACGATCCGCTGTCCCGGCTTGGCCTTCGACAGTGCCTGCGCGGGGTCGAAGCGCGAGAGGGGTAGCAGCGTGGCGCCGGCGATGTGCTCGCGGGCGAACTCGTCGGGCTCGCGCACGTCGATGACGACTGCCTCGCCGCTGCGTAGCCACTGGCGGAGTTGCGCAGGCGTGGCCTCTTGGAACGAGGAGGACACCGAAGGCGTAGCCGTGGCCGTGGTGGTGCTGGTCTGGCCGTTGTTGGCGATCGGGGTCATTGGTGGTTCCTTGCGAGTGCCGCGAGGCGTGATGCCGGACGGCGAGGGTGACAGATCTGAGTGGACGTTCTTTGGAGGCGAGAAGCAGGCTCAAGGTTCCCGATCGGGCCCAACGGGCAAAGACGCGCCGGGAGCGACGGGGGCGGCTGGGCCAAAGACACCCGGCATCACCCGCGGGGCCTGCCGGACCAGGATGTACCCGGCCATCACGACCAGGAAGACCGCAAAGATCCGCTTGAGCGTGGCCTGATTGAGGCGGCCCGCCAAGGCGTTGCCAATCAGGCTGCCCGCGATGCCGATGGCGATGAACACACCGATGATGTTCCAATCGACGTGCAGGGCCACGCCGCTGGGCCCGGTCTGATCACCGAGCATCGAGACGTACTTGAGAAACCCCGTCGTGGAGTCGACGGCGATGAACGCACCGCGCTGCGTGAGGCACGTCAAACGCGGTCAAGGGCAGCATCGATGGCACGCCACGAGCGTGTCATACCTGACATCGCGTGAAATCTCTAAACTACTGTCACTAAATCACTTATGAACACTACAGGCCGCCGAACCATGACATTTCCGCCACACTTTCGCCTCTCCCGCCATCCCCCAGCCCCAATCCCAACCCCCTCTCCGCGTAAACCGTACATCGTCTTAACGATGATGTCCGGATTACCCGCAAGTCCTCTATTTTGCGGTATTTATGCGCGTACTTCGGGTGGGCCAAAGCCTGGAATCGTCTTCATGGCGCGGCCGTAGGCCACCATTCCAGCATGGCTCTTGGGTGGACACTCGGGAGTGCTGCGAATCACTCGTTGGTGACGATCCAGCCATCGCTCGGATCAAACGCTGAGATCGTCCTGCCCGCCGAGGGTGTCGCTTGCGGGCCGAGATCCTTCTGGTGGATCACGCCATCGGCACCCATCTGAAAGGTCATGATCGCGGTCTCGCCGTAGACCGCGGGGTACGCGAGCACGGCGTAGCCTCCAGTCAGCCGACCGGCCTGATCAAGGTATGACCTCGCCCCGCCCGAAGCGCCGGCCCCCTGGCGCGTGAGGATCTTGTAGAAGTATCCGTTGTATCCGAGGGTAGCGCTGAGCGGCACCTCGCCCTCGGTGTACGAAACGCCCAACGGGGAGTTGGGTTCCGACGGCGCGGTGTCCCAGTAGAGCCCGTCTTGGGTGCCCGCGGTGCTGCGAAAGCGGCTCGCATACTCGAGCACGCCGTCACCGTTCCGGTCAGCGGCCTGGTACTCCGCCTGAGCGCCCGCGACCGCTCGCAGCGCCTCGATCGTCTTGAGCTCGTGGTACCCGATGCGAACATCTGTCAGCCGGTCAACGCCCGCGAGGGTGTCGAAGATCCATCGATCCGCTACGTTCACGATCGGCACGGGAAATGGACTGCTCCGTTCGCCGATGAGAATGTCGTACGAGCCGTCGGGGTTCCGGCTGAGTTCATGCCGGTGACGGATCGCCTCGGAGAACTGCTGGCGCTCGTAGGCATCCACGTCCGGATCGCCGCTCGACAGTTCCTGGACCTCGGGCCCGAACAGGGATCGGGCGTAATCGCGGTCACCGGTGGAGACCGCGTATGTGAGAGCGGCCACGGCATCCTCTGGCGTGGAAAAGGACAGCTGAGTGACCGGCCCGGGCGCGGTCTTTGATCCCGGGTGCGAGGCGCACGCGCCCAGCAGCGTGCAGGACATCGCGAGGCAGGACGCGATCAGTCGGTTGTGCGGATTCATCGGGGTATCTCCGGCCGAGCATGGTTTGTGCTCGCTGTTGATTGGATTGAGATTCTGCCCACGCATCGATCAGCGACGACCGCCGCCGCCACGGCTTCCTCCGCGGCTCGCAGAGCCGCGGGAAGCGGCCTTCGTCGAGCTTCCACCACCGCCGTAGGCGCTCGGACGCGACTGCTGTCTCGCGGGCGGGCGCGACGCGGAAGACCCTGGTGCCGCTCGGTTCTGCTGCGACGGGCTGGATGGGGACTTTTTCGCGGTTGGGGGGATGGATGGCTTTGCTTTCGGGGCCGACGGGCGGTCCATGCCGGCCGGGCGTTGCACCGGCTGGGCCTGGGGCCGCTGGGGCGATGCCGACTGGCCGGGGCGGCCCGCCGAGCGATTCACCTGCGACGGTCTTGGTGCAGCACGATCGGCGATCGGCTGCGCTCCGGCCTGTCGATTTGGGACACGAGCCCCCTGAGGCTGGGCCCGACCGCTCCCGACACCTTGGTATGCGTTGAGAGCTCGCGGCTGGCCGCTCCGCAGGTTCGGGCTCAGCTTGTTGCTGTTGGCCTTCCATTGATTGCCGTTGTTCTTGATGTTGTTGATATTGATGTTGTTGTTATTGTTGATATTGATATCGACATCGCCGTGGCGGCCCCAGCTTCCCCAGCCGCAGCCGTAGCAGCAGCCTCCGAAGTGCCAGTCGCAATCGATGTTGTTGGCGATGATGAGGCCCGCGGTGATGCCAAGGCCGAACCCGATGACACCCGCCGCGATCTCGTCGCCGGGATCGTCCACGTACACCACGCTCGGCTGGTAGGAGGGGACGTAGATCACCTGCGGCTGAGCAGGCTCGATGATGATCGTGTCGCCCTGCGTCTGGACGAGTTGCTCGGGCGTTGTCTTCAGCGATCCGTTGGCATACGCCCGGGCGCGGAGCCGCTGCACGGCGGCCATCACGTCCTGAGACTGCAGGATAAAGGCCTCGCCCAGCGCGGTGGTCCAGTCCGGATACTGCGTGAGCATCGAGAGCGCATCGGGGATCTTGGCAACCGCCTTGACCGATGGCTCCCAGGGGGCGCTATCGATGACCGCGCCGGTCGCCCGCGCTGCCTGCGCCAGTTCTTCCGGGTAGCAGGACGCCGCCAGCACGTTGGCGAGCAAGGGGTCGGGGTAGAGCGCAATCGGCGCCAGGAGTTCCTCGAGGTCCGCAGCCGACAGCCGGTCGGCAGCGCCCGGGTTCTGGGGCGCGGCCACGGCCACCTGGAGCATGGAACCGGCGGGGAGGGACAGCGAGCAGACACATGCGATCAGGAGCGGAGCGAATCGTTGCATCTTTCTCTCCTTCATGAGCCATCTGACGGGAAATCGTGCGCGTCGCGCTCAAGGCCGGTCGACCATCGGCGCGAGGAGTGTACCGGAAGGGTCAGAACCGAAGCAGCAGTCTCGCGCCCACCAGCACCGCGGTGTCCCTGCGTTCGTTCGGGGGTTCGAGCACCTGGACATCAAAGCTCAGCCCCGCGGCCGGCGTCAGCGCGATGTTGTAGAACGCCTCGAAACCGGCCGTGCTGTCGTCGATTCCCAGCGCGGATATAAGGCGACGCGAGCGAGTCTGGTTGTGGAACACGCCGATGCCTGCGAGATCGTGGTCACGCCCGGGCAGAAGTCCTCGACCGCCCAGGCCACCGCTGAGGGTGTACTCAAACGGATTCGTGTCCTCATCCGCGAAACCAACCCGCGCGAAGATGCCGAGCCCCTTGCGGTCCGGGGCCCCATCGACCAGATTCAGCGCCGCATCCGAGGCCCCGGCGGGCTCATCTGAGAACAGATACTGCCACAAACTGGCGTACATCCCCCACGAGTCGCTCTGGTCGGGGGTTGGCGAGATCCCCTCGCCCGGCGTGAAAACGAAGCGCCTGCCGATCGTGGAGAAGTCCTGCGCCCACGCGTACGCGCCGCCGATATTGACACCGCCGGGCAAGTGGCCGAGGCGATACTGAAACTGGACCTCGCTCGACCATGTCCAGCCGTCACCGATCTTGTCAAAGCCCGTCGTCGTCGACGAATCGGCCGTGGTGAACACGCTCGATGTGAGCGTGATGTTGGGCACGATGCTCCAGAGCAGCCCGCCGCCGAGGGTGCTGTAGGGAACCGTGACGAGCAGCGCCGGGCTGAACAGCAGGTTCAGGTTCTGGAACTGGGTGAGCCCGCGCCCGGATGCGAACTCGTTCGGATCGCCGTCGAGCGTGTCGAACTTGCCGAGGAAGATGCCGAAGGACTTCGACAGGTACTGGAAGTACGTCAGGGTGGTCAGCGCGAAGGGGAGTTCATCTTCGAACTCGCCGGTCAGCGGCATGAAGTGATCAGTGTTGGCCGGTAGGATCTGCGCGACATCGACGTTGGCGGATTCACCGTACCGGGATTCGCCCCGCAGCTTGATCAGCGCGCCCGGGAGCACGTTCATCCGCATCAGGTCGAGCGTGAGGTTGTAGTCAAGGGTCCCGCCGTAGGCTGTTGATTCGTCGCGGCCCCCGCTCACGACCGACTGCAGGGTCTGGTTCCAGTCGATGCCGAACTGGATCCCCTTGTTGGCGAGGCTGGTGCGGCCGCCGTTCAGGTCTCCCAGGAGAGCGCGGCGCGTCCAGATGTCGCCCGTGTAGTCGGGGATCGGAAGCAGCCCCTCCGGAACCGCCGCGGTGGGAGCCGCCGGAGTTGCAGGTTCTGGTGCGGGATCGGCCGACTGAGCGGACGCCGAGATGGCGTGCAGCCCAAGGAGCGTACATGATGCAAGCGTTTGGACGCAGAGGTTCTTCATGCTTGGACTCTCCTTTAGACGGCTCTCAACACACTTCGACTTGACTGGCTTGGCCAGCAGGGCATGAACAGGACTCATCGAGGAAAGAGCAGTGTAAAGCCAAAGCATCAACCGTCTACTCTCTGCCCGCCTGGTCCTTGCTGAGCCTCTGGACTTCTTGCTGATCGGCGGCGGCGAGGCTGTTCTTGCCGAGCTTGAGTACGACCTTTTTCAGTTCACCGGCGAACCGGAACGGCACAACGTACTCCTCGCTGATGGGCGTGCCGGTGTCGTCTGCGCCCAGGCCGTTGGGAAGCACGACGCGAATGCGATCGTCAAGATTCCGAGCGGACCCCGCGCCCGCACGGGCTGGATGGCTGCGCACTGTTCTGGATTTTAAGGCTGTTCATGGCCGTCCTCCAACGACAGTTGACCCTCTGGACAAGAACAATCTGCGGGATTGATGCGGACACGATGCACCGCGAGATCGTGCCGATGCCGATCTCGCGGACGGCCGAGTCTTGACCGACTCACTTCTGCTCGACCGTCACCTTGATGATTCGCCCCGTGAACGAGTTGTTCCCTTGCTGGTAGTCCTTGGACACGTTGGTCTCGGCGTCAAGGCCCACGTCAACACCCTCGTCTGCGGAAAAGGCGAAGGGCTGGGTCTTGGGGATCTGCGCCTCGGCGACCTTCTTCCCATTGACGCTGAGCAGAGACTTGCCGCCCGTGCCGGGCTTCTTGGAGTCAGGGATGAACTCATACTGAATGATGTGCTTGCCGGCGGGCAGCGCGGCGGTGTCGCCGACACTCGTCCACTCGAGCCCGAAGTAGTTGTATTCGTGACGGGCCTTGCCGTCCTTCATGTAGAGCGTCCAGCCGCCGAAGTAACCGGCCTGAGCGATGATCACCCCGCTGGTCTTGTCGCTGCTCAGCTCGACCTCAGCGGTGATGGTGTGATGCACCCCCTTCACGTTGATGAACGCGTTCTCCATCAGCCCGGTCATGCCCGGATAGACGGTCATCGACGTGCGTCCGCCCAGCAGGTCCGGGCGCCCCGCGATCGATGCCATGAATCGCTCGGAACGCCGGTCGTCGATCGGGAAAACGTTGTTGCGGACCGCCTCGCGATTGAAGACCTCCTGGAGTTCCTTCAACTTGGCCGGGTTCTTGGCGGCAAGGTTGTTCGCTTGGCTGAAGTCCTCCTCGACGTTGTAGAGCTCCCACACGTCCTCGCTCAACGGTGGCAGCGGCACCATCAGCCACGGGATCGAGTGTCGGGTGCATGCGACCCACCCTTCGTGATAGATGCCGCGGTTGCCGAACATCTCGAAGTACTGCGTGTTGCGGCGGTCGGCGGCGGTGGAGGCGTCCGCGGAGTAGAGCATCGACACCCCGTCCATCGGGCGCTGGCTGATGCCGTTGACCGCCTTGGGTTGCGGGATCTTGGCGGCTTCGAGCACGGTGGGCGCGACGTCGATGACGTGGTGAAACTGCGATCGGATCTGGCCGTTGCTCTTGATGCCCTTTGGCCAGTGCATGACCATGCCGTTGCGTGTCCCGCCGAAGTGGCTGGCCACCTGCTTGGTCCACTGGAACGGAGTGTTGCAGGCCCAGGCCCATCCGATCGCGAAGTGCGGGAAGGTGGTCGGGCCGCCCCAGTCGTCGATGTGGCTCATCATCTGGTCGGCCTTGCCGATGATGCCGTTGAGCGCCATCATCTCGTTGTAGGAGCCTTCGGGCCCGCCCTCGGCGCTGGCGCCGTTGTCGCCGACGATGTAGAAGAACAGGGTGTTCTCCAACTCGCCGAGCGCTTCCAGTTGATTGACGAGCCGACCGACCTCCGCGTCGGTGTGCTCGGCGAAGCCGGCGTAGGTCTCCATCTGGCGCTCGAAGAGACGCTTCTGATCGGCGCTCATGTCGTCCCAGCCCGGGATCTCCTTGGGCCGCGGCGTGAGCAGCGTGTTCGCAGGGATGATCCCCATCTTCTTCTGGCGCTCGAAGGTCTGCTCGCGCAGCTTGTCCCACCCGCCGGAGAACTCGCCCTTGTACCTGGCGATCCACTCCTTGGGCACATGGTGAGGAGCGTGCGTCGCGCCCGGCGCAAAGTACATGTAGAAGGGCTTGTCCGGCGTGAGCGACTGCTGGGCGCTCACCCAGTTGATCGCCTGATTGGTCATGTCGGTGGTGAAGTGGTAGTTGGGGGTTTGCGGCTGCTCGACGCGGGTCACGCCGTCGTAGATGGCCGGAGCCCACTGGTTGGTCTCGCCGCCGATGAACCCATAGAACTTGTCGAAGCCCGAGCCGGTGGGCCAGCGGTCGTAGGGGCCGGAAGTCGAGACTTCCCAGGGCGGCGTCTCGTGATACTTCCCGAACGCCGCGGTGCTGTAGCCGTTCATGCGGAGGATGTTGGCCAGCGGCGTGATGCTCAGCGGGCGGATGCCCGTGTTGCCCGGGAATGCCGTGGCCAGTTCCATGATGGCGCCGGCGTTGTTGGCGTGGTGGTTGTGCCCCGTCAGCAGCGCGACACGCGTCGGGCTGCAAAGCGCGGCGGTGTGGAAGCGGTTGTAGCGCAGCCCCGTTCCCGCCAGGCGCTCCAGCGTGGGCATGCGGATCGGCCCGCCGAAGGCGCTGCTGGCCCCGAAGCCGATGTCGTCGATCAGCACGATCACGACGTTGGGGGCCTCGACGGGCGCCTTCACCTCGAAGCGCGGCGGGGGCGTCGCTTTGCGAGCGTCCATCTCGGTGATCGGCGCGAGGGTGGGCTCGGCGATGGGGAGCGAGGTCCGGTCGAGCGGGCCAGCAGCCCAGGCGAGCGGGGCGAGGAGTCCCAGGAGACCCGTCATCAAAGCGGTGCGTGCCACAGCGGATATCCTTTCACTTGGATGCGAAATCCGTTCGTGCGAAGTGTACCGAATCAAGAGGGAAAGGTCAGACCGCCGCGACGGGCAGTCCGGCGAGAATCACAACCGCAATCAAGAACAGGAGAAGGGCCACGCACCCCAGCCCGGTCCGAATCGGGCGCGAGCCGAAGGTGCTGGTGATCCCGCCGAAGAAGAGGATCGACGCAAAGAGCAGTGTCATGAGGACATACGAGCTGCTGGCTTGCTGGGGGCTTTGGCGATCTGCTGAGAATCGTGGGCTTCGACGCGCAGCCGTGCGGCGCTCGTTTCCTGCTCGAGGACGTACTCGGGCCTTTGGAGTGGGCCGGCGACCGTTGGGTCCTGGAGCACCCCCGCTGCGATGGCCGCCTTGAGCGATGTCTGCAGCACCGGTCGCATCCGCGCGAAGATCGCTTCCTGCGTATTGGTGTCGTTCTGCCGGAGCGCTCTCCAGTACTCAAGAATCGAAATCCCGTCGAATGTGCGGAGTTGGCCCCCATTCGCGATGTCTCTCGAATTACGTTAGATACTCAGGCGTGCGCCCCCGAGGCATGCTCCGCAATCATCGTGGGAAGAGCAGCGTGAACCCGAATCGAACACCCCACTCGGGGCCTTCATCGGGGGATTCGGCGTAGTAGCGTCCGCCAACGAAGAACTGCACGGGCTGCGAGCCGACTTTGACCAACTGACTGAGCACCACGTTCAGCGGAACCGTCCACTGCTCGCCGGTCCAGTCGTAGGTGCTCTCTGTGTTGAATGCCAGCGTCGTGGCCGTGCTCCATGTGTACGAGACAAACGGCTGCAGGAAAGTTGCGTTCACATCGGGGTGATCGTCGCTGTGCGTCATACCCCAGAGGTGGTTGAAGAGGATGCCGTAGGTCCATCCGCCATCCTGCCGGAGCGCCAGAGCGGTCGGCCCAAGGCCCAACTGCTCGGACCGCAGCAGCGGATCCGTGCCTGTCGGCCAGAGCGCGACGGGTCCGAAGGCAAGGACCCAGCCACCGACCTTCTCCTTGGGTGAGAAAAAGAAACTCTGGACCGTATCACCGAGGCCGAACTCACTCTCGATGCCTTCGGCCAGCGAGCCTTGATAGATGACCGGGACGATCGTCCTAAGGATGAGGTTCCAGTCCTCGGCGATCGAGAAGGGGATCACCGGCTGGATGTTGAGGACCAGTCGCTCTGCATCCTTTGGCCCGTACCCCTCGTCATAATTGAACTGGAACGGGACGCTGATGAGACTCGCGACGGGGTTGGCGAGCTTCTTGGCGAGGTCCACATCTCCGACGCCGTCCGGCGATGACGGCTCGGCCGCGTCACCCGTGGGACCAGGCTCCGCGTTCATCGCCGAGATGAAGCGGATCTCGGAGCTTCCCATGGGTGAGTCGGGCACGCCCGCCGCAGCGCCGGCCTGGAAACCAAGCAAGGCGGTAACAGCGGCGGCGGCCCTGCAGCGCCCACGGAAATCACCGGTTGGAACAGTGCTCATGAAGACCTCCCTCACACCTTGCGGGCAGTCCTTACCTGCAACAGTAGAACTACCTGGGGCGACCTCCGGCCCTCTCCGAGCCGAAGACCTGCTTCCAATCGTCCTTCATGCTCACGACCGTCCAGCCCTTGGCCGCGGCCTCGTCCAGCCCCTTGTCGAGCCTGCCGACGGACGATTCGCGGTCGTAGGCCCATTCCCTGGTCTCATCCGTGTGGTGGATGTAGACACAAAGCCGCGGCCCGTCTCCCGCCGCCGTCCATTGCAGCATCTGCAGGTCGCCATCGGAGTTACCGAACGCGGCGATGGGGCGGCGGCCGATGTGCTGATGGATTCCGACGGGCTTACCTTCCTTGTCGTCGTTGAAGTTGATCTCGGGCAGGCGGGCGAGCACGGGCCTGCCATCACGGATCTCGAAACGGGTCTTGATGCTGCTGCCGATGACTTGTTCGGGCGGGATGCCGTACACACGCTCCGCCCACGGGCGCATGAACTCGATCCCCCCGCCCGACACAATGAAGGTCTTGAATCCGTTGGAGCGCAGACAAGCGAGCAACTCAAGCATGGGTTGATAGACCATGTCCGTGAAGAGCCGCCCGGTGCTGGGGTGCTTTGCGGTGGTGATCCAGTTGTTGACGACACTCTCGAACTCGTCGGAAGTCATGCCCGCGTGTGTGGCTATGGCCATTTCCAGCAGGCCGTGCTCGCCACCCGCCATCGCGCCCTTCATATCGCCACGCAGCACGGACGCGAACGGTTCCTTGTCGGCCCATTCCGGATGCGCCGTCGCAAGCGCTCGAACACGATCGAACACGAACATCGCCTGAAAGTACAAGGGCTGCTCGGCCCAGAGGGTGCCATCGTTGTCGAACACGGCGATACGCTGGGGAACGGGGACGAAGTCCGGACCGCCTTCCTTGGTCACCCTCGCCAGAAAGTCAAGGATTGCTTGCTTGCGAGGCCCATCGCTCCATGAGGGGAGAGGATTCGATGCTGCCGGGGCCAGCACGGCGGGCGAGGCGGGCGGACTCTGCCCAGGCGCGGTGGCGTTCAGGAGAACGGTGGCCACTACGACCGCCGCTGCAGCAAGCTTGCGAAATGGAGAGAGCATGAGAGTTCCTTGAAGCCTTACCGCGCGTTCCCCGGCTTGCTCACAGCTTCCATCACGTGGTCGAGGTTGAACGATCCCGGCTTCTGTCTCGGCGGGAACTCGCGGAAGGACTGGAGCCACTGTCCAACAAAGGTGCCCGCGGGAGCGATCAGGAACGCCCGGTCGATGCGCCACTGCGCGTATCCCATGCCTTCATGGTCGGCACGCTCGAACGGGTCGGTCCGGAGGTTGAACAACTTGGGCAGGCGCAGGGCGACAAACGGCTCTTGCCAGACGTCAAACCCGTGGCCCCGCTGCTCGAGGAACACCATCTTCCACTGGTCATACCGCAGGGCGGCCACGGAGCCATCGTCCGTCCAATAGATGAACTCGCGGCGTGGCCAGGGCGACTCGCCGCGCAGCGCTGGGCCGAGGTCGTAGCCGTCGATGTGGACCTTGTAGTCGCGGCCTCCGACGGTGCGTCCCTTCTTGAGGTCGGCGATCAAACTCGCATCCCCCGCCGCGGCGACCAGCGTGGGCAGCATGTCCTCGTGCGAGCCGATGTCGTTGATGATCGTCCCTGGCTTGATGACCCCGGGCCAGCGGATAACGCAGGGCACGCGGTAGCCGCCCTCCCAGTTGGTGTTCTTCTCGCCACGGAACATGGTCGTGCCGCCGTCCGGCCAGGACATCGTCTCGGCACCGTTGTCGGTCGAGTACATCACGATGGTGTTGTCTTCGATCCCGAGCGCCTTGAGTTTGTCGAGCACCTGCCCAACGTGCCCGTCGTGCTCGACCATGCCGTCCGGGTAGATGCCCAGCCCGGTCTTGCCCTCGGACTCGGGCTTGAGGTGGGTCCAGATGTGCATGCGCGTCGAGTTCCACCAGATGAAGAAGGGCTTGCCTTCCTTCACGGCCCGATCCATGAAGTCCAGGGCCTTGACATTGACCTCTTCGTCGATGGTCTCCATGCGCTTGCGCGTCAGGGGGCCGGTGTCGGTGACGCGCTGCGTGCCGTCGGCGTTGGCAAAGGAGTGGATGACGCCACGCGGCCCGAACTTCTTCTTGAACTCTGGGGACTTCGGATAGTCGGGGTTCTCCGGCTCTTCTTCGGCGTTGAGGTGGTAGAGATTCCCGAAGAACTCATCGAAGCCGTGCATCGTCGGCAGCATCTCGTCACGGTCACCCAGATGGTTCTTGCCGAACTGCCCGGTCATGTAGCCGCGCGCCTTGAGCAGCGTGGCGATGGTGGGATCTTCCTTCTTCATGCCCTCCGGCGCGCCAGGCAGCCCGACCTTGGTCAGCCCGGTGCGAATGGGCGACTGCCCGGTGATGAACGCCGCTCGCCCGGCGGTGCAGGACTGCTGTCCGTACCAGTCGGTGAAGAGTGCGCCCTCGCGTGCGATCCGGTCGATGTTGGGCGTCTTATAGCCCATCATCCCCATGTTGTACGCGCTCACGTTGAACTGCCCGATGTCATCGCCCCAGATCACCAGAATGTTCGGAGGTTTCTTGGCCGATCCGGCGGGCTGGGCCTCTGCCCTGGGCGCGGCGAGCAGGCACGCGAGCATCACGAGCACGCTGACGACGACATTTCTGAACCGGTTCATCCAAGCCTCCTTGCAGCGCGGGTGACCCCCGTCGCCACGAGCATGACAGAGTGTGATGTCCACCGCAACGCTGTTAGAGGGAGCTTACCAAATTGATCTAATGGATCGCGGGTGTCAGGGCCAGGGAGTAGCCGCCGGCCGCCACCGCTTCGTGATCGAGTTCAACGCCCATGGCGACCAAGTTCTGAAGTGCCAAGAGTATTCCCCTCGATCAGGTGTCGTCGGTCGATCGCGCATCAAGATTTCAGCAAGTCGCACACTGCGCGGGTCGCCGGGCCATTCCGTACACCGCGCATTATTGTGCTTCCGAGGATCCGGTCCACCCCTCATGTCGATGCCGTTAGTCGCCTGGCCTTACTCATTGTCCCCAGCGCGATCAGCGGGCCCGCTTGGCTTGAGGGCCGGCGCGTTCGGCGGCCGATTCAGCACGCACCGAAAGCCAAGATGCTGCAGCCCCGTGTCAGGCGGACAGGCCATCCGCGCGCTCGGGCGGTAGCTGGCGCAGTACGAATCATTGCACAGGAACGAGCCCCCGCGGTGCACACGGCTCTCGGGCGCGTCAGGATTGCGCGGGTCGAGCGACTTCGCGGGCCCGCGAGGGTTGTTGATCACCACTCCCTGACCCGCGGTAAGCACATCGCGAGCGTAGGTGTCCGGGCGGTAGAGGTCGCTGCACCACTCCCACACGTTGCCCGCCATGTCATGCAGCCCGAACCCATTGGCGGGGAAACTCCCGACCGGCGCAGCACGCGTGAACCCATCTTCCGCCGTGTTCGAGTCCGGGAAATGCCCCTGCCAGATGTTGCAGCGCCGAGCATCCACCGGCTCATCCCCCCACACGTTCACCTTCCCATCGAGCCCGCCGCGGGCGGCGAACTCCCATTGCGCTTCGGTGGGCAGCGACTTGCCAGCCCACGCGCAGTACGCGACCGCATCCTCGTACGCGATATGCACCACCGGGTAGCGGTCCTTGCCCTCGATGCTGCTCGCGGGTCCCTCCGGATGCCGCCAGTTCGCGCCGGTGGTCCAGGCCCACCACTGCTCGTAGGCCCGGAGGTCGACAGGATGATCGGGCGGGGTGAACACCAGCGACCCCGGCAGCAGCATCTCATCCGCGGGCCTGGGTGTGCCCTCGGGCAACTGCTTCTTGAGTTCTTCCCAATCGACGGGGCGCTCGGCCACGGTCTTGTAGCCCGTGGCCTTGACGAACTCGGCGAACTGCGCGTTGGTCACCTCCGTCACATCCATCCAGAATCCATCGACACGGACCCGATGGACAGGGGCCTCATCGGGGCGGGCCAGCGGGTCGGTGCTCCCCATCATGAACTCCCCGCCGGGGATCCACACCATGCCCGGCGGAGTCTCCGGAGCTTCGGCAGAGGTTCCCGCCCGTGCGCCAGAGGTAGGCTGCTCGGGCTGCGCAATGCTTGAGGTCGCAGCAACCGCAACCGCGAGCCAGGCCAATGCATTCACCTGATTCATTCCATTGACCCTATCGGCAGCAAGACGCTGTTGGCCCCGACGCGCCGAGTGCCCAACTTCACGCCGGGTCCGACTTCACGGCCGCAGCGCGGTCAACTGATCATCGAGAACCAGCGCTCTTCCAGCGATCCACGAGCGTCGGGTTGTTGCGGAAATCGATCCGGGTGTCGCTGCTATCGACGAACCGATCGTCACTGAAGTACAGGAAGGTGACGAACAGGTCCTTGCGCTTGCTCTCGTCGTGGAAGGCCTCGACCTTCCACTCCTCGATCGCCGCGCCATCAAGCACCGACGAGCCGAGCTTCACCTTGTTGCCAGCGTGGAAGGATTCGAGCACCTTCGCCTTGGAGTCGCCGACCTTCATCGCCGCGTGGGACTGCCGCACGGCGGCGAGCTCGCTCCGGGACACTTCCGCCGCGGGCTTTGACGAGCATCCGGCGATCAGCGCTGCGGATGCCAGGATGATCGCGATGTTTCGTACCGACATGTGGCCACTCCTGAGCAGGGAACTCACTTGCGTTTCACGATCGCTTCGCGGGCACGGTTGTACTCTTCCTCCGTCAAAAGACCCTTGTTCCTGGCATCTTCCAGGTCCTTGAGCTCCTGACCGATCGTCGTGCTGCGTGCATCAACCTTCGCCGAGCTGCCGCAGGAAACCACGCAGGCGGCGCACGCCGCCCCGATCGCGACGAACAGAATAACGACGATCTTTCGGCTTCTCACCTGATGAAGCATGCTGCCTTCCTCGTATCGAAGAGCCACTGGGCACCAGCCGATCGATTCGGCATCCAGAGCGTCGATCCAAACCGATCGGATCGCAGCATACCTCTCCTGAGCCGATCCGCAAGCCGGAGCTAGATCGATCACAGCGTGCAATATCGGCGACATCGCCCGCTCGAGCAAGTTCTCTTCATGAGGCCGGAGCCCTCTCTGGCGTCCATCTGGTCGCCCTCAGTGCTCAACAAACCGCTCCTCATCGAGCCCCACGATCCGCACCCCCTCCGGGATCGCCTGCAGGAAGAGCCGCCCGTACTTTGCCGTCACGATCCTCGGGTCGAGCACGACCACGCGGCCCGTGTCGCCGGCTGTGCGGATGAGCCGCCCGAACCCCTGCTTGAACCGGATGACCGCTCGCGGGAGCGAGTCCGTCATGAAGGCGTTGCCGCCGCGCGATTCGATGAGTTCCAGTCGCGCCTGGGTCAGCGGGCGGTCGGGGGGGTCAAAGGGGAGCCGCGTGATGATCACGTTCCGCAGCGCGTTCCCCGGCACATCCACTCCTTGCCAGAACGATGCCGTCCCCAGCAGCACGCCGCGCTCGCTGGCTCGGAACTCGTCGAGCATGTGCGTCCGCGAGCCATCTCGCCCCTGCACCCAGATGGGCATCCCGAGCCCCTCGAGCACGGGCCGCAGCAGAGCCGCCACGTCGTACATCGCCTTGAATGATGTGAACAGAACGAACGCGCCTCCATCCGTCTCGCGGATGTGCCGCTCGATGCTCGCCGCGAGCCGGCGCACATGGTCGGGGTGGCGAGGGTCGGGCATCTGTGCATCCACGTGCAGGGACATCTGCGACCGGTGATCGAACGGGCTGCCCAGCGCGATCGTCGTGGCATCGGCAGCCCCGAGCCTGGTCCGCGCGTGCTCGAACCCCGCGGGCCCTTTGCCCGTGGTCAGGGTGGCGCTGGTCAGCACCACGCTGGTGCCCTGGGCGAACAGGTGCGACCGCAGGATCGGCGCCACCTCGACGGGCGAACTGGCGATGGACACACGCACCCGCCCGCCCTCGGGCGCGCTCACCTCCACCCAGTAGACGTAACCTTCGTTCTCGCGAGCACACAGCGCGCTGGCATCCTCGGCGATCATCGCCGCCCGCTGGGCGTAGGAGTTCAGTTCGTAGCGGTCTTCCTCCAGCGTCAGCGCATCGCGGAGCCGCTTGAGCACCAGCGATAGCTGCTCGAATGCCTGCGTGATCGGGTTGGCGATCTCCGCCCCAGCCCGTAGCCGCACCGTCCCCACTTCACCGCTCACGAGCCGCATCAGCCCGTCGTAGAAGCGGTCGCAGGCCTCTTCCGCTTCTTCGGTGAGCGATACCGCCCGAGCCAAGGTCTGCTCCGCCAGCGGCCCGGTCCGAACGCTCGACAGGAATCCCTTGCGCCGCTTGGGGGCCCACAGCGCTCCCAGCAGGTGCCGCACGCGGCCTTCGCTGAGCGTGCGCCCGAAGTGCTCGCTCGCTACATCCTCGACCATGTGGGCCTCATCGAGGATCACGTGCTGATAATCGGGCAGGAACCCCGCCTCCTGGGCCCGCAGCGACAGATCCGAGAAGAACACCGCGTGGTTGCAGATCAGGAGGTTCGCATCCTCCATCCGCCGCCGCGCTGACTGATAGAAGCACTTCTCGTACGTCGGGCACTTCTTGCCCATGCAGTTGCCGGAGTCAGACTGCACGCGGTCCCACACCCCCGCCCGTTCGAGTGCGGGCAGCGTCGAGAGCGTCCCATCCTGAGTCGAGTAGGCCCAGTCTTCGATGATGTGCAGCGACCGCCGCGAAGGCTCATCGAGAAAGAGCTTCTCCTGCCGCGTCGATGCCATCTGCAGCCGGCGGATCGAGAGATAGTTCCCCCGCCCCTTTACGAGTTCCGCTTTGAACGGCACGCGCGACAGGTCCGCCCCCCCCGCTTCATCGCGAGCCGCGAACACCCGCTGCAGCAGCGGGATGTCCTTGCCCATGAGCTGTTCCTGCAGCGCGATCGTGTTCGTCGCGATCACCACCCGCTCCTGCCCGCCGCTCGCCGTGATCCGCTCGATCGCGGGCACCAGGTACGCCAGCGACTTTCCCACCCCCGTGCCCGCTTCGGCCATCAGGTGCGTGCGCTCCGCGAGCGTTCGAGCCACCGCGGCCGCCATCTCCACCTGCTCGCGCCGAGGTTCGAACCGAGGGCCAAGCTCGCGCGCCAGCGGGCTGTCAGGAGCGAACATGTCGGATGCCGGAACGGGCATGCGTGGAGTGTACGGCGTGCGCAACGAGCCCCGGGCGCAAAGCCCGGGGTCCAAACGTGCCCGGTGCGCATCCCCGATTCACATCAACAGATCCGCCCGCCGCATCCGTGTTCGCCGGAGCATCTCTTCCAGTCTCCACCGCTCCACCGCGCCGTGATCGCCCGAAAGCAAAACCTCGGGCACCTCGACCCCGTCCCAAACCCGCGGCCGCGTGTAATGCGGGCAGTCAAGCAACGGCCCGCCACCGGGCCCCTTCCTGCTGAACGAATCTTCCACCGCGGATTCCGTGTGACCCAGCGCGCCGGGCAGCAGCCGCACCACCGCATCAATCAGCACCATCGCCGGGATCTCGCCCCCCGACAGCACGTAGTCCCCGATGCTGATCTCTCGCGGCGCGAGGCGGTCGATCACCCGCTCATCGATCCCCTCGTAATGCCCGGCGATCATCAGCAGCCGGGGCCGTTGCGCAAGCTCTTCCACGATCGACTGTTTCAACGGCTCGCCCTGCGGTGTGAGCAGGATCCGCGTCGCGGGTCGCTGGTCGCGCTCCTCCACCGCGGCCACGCAGTCCCAGAGCGGCTGGCACATCATCACCATCCCGGGCCCGCCGCCGAAGGGGCGGTCATCCACCTTCTGGTGCTTGTTGTCGGCAAAGTCGCGGATGTCAGTGGCGTGCCACTCCACGAGCCCGGCAGCGCGGGCACGCCCGGAGATGCTCGCCCCGAGCACGGGCTCGAACACTTCAGGGAAGATCGACAGGATGTCAATCCGCATGGGCATGCTCATGACCGACTCGTTGTACCCACTCTCGCTGCGTGCATCTCTTGATGGCTCGATGGCTTGATGCCTCGGTGGCTGCTATCCAAAAAACAAACCGGGACGAGCCGAGCCCGTCCCGATGAAGTTCCTTGAAGCGCGTCCCGAGCGGCCGCATGGGCTCACGATAGCCCGATCACTCGGCCTTCTTCTCAGCGCCTGCGGCAGCTTCCGCGGCCTTGGCCGCTTCGGCTTCCTTGGCCGCCGCGAGGGTGGCGATCTTCTTCTTGACCTTCTGGGCCCGAGCGGCGTTCCACTTCTCAGCGTTGATCAGGCCGCGCTTGGCGAGGATGTCCCCGACCGTGTCGGTCGGCTGAGCGCCGACGGAGAGCCAGTGCTTGACCCGCTCGTCATTGAGCGAGATCGCCTTGGTGGCATCGGTCTGCAACGGGTCGTACCAGCCGAGCTGCTCGATGATGCGCCCATCGCGCGGGCTGCGCTGATCCACCGCGTTGATGCGGAAGAAGGGGCGGTGAGTGCGACCCATGCGATTCATGCGGATCCGAACCATCGGGCAAGAACTCCGGAGCGAGGCCACGGGCCACGCGAACATGTTCCGAATCAAAGTGATACAACGACCCACCAGAAGAGGACAAAGCCCTCAACGGCGAGCCGAGAAGTGTAGCCAGCGAACGTATCCCTTGCAACGCCGGCCAGCCGGACACCCGGACCACCGGTCGGTGTCCCCGGCCGTAGCGACAGTTGCCACACGGGCCAAAAGGGCCTTTCGTACGGCTTTGGTACGGTTTTTCCGCCCGGCGTCCGCGCAAGCGATCACCGGCCCGCGACGCATCGCACCCCAGAGCTTCACATATCTTGATCCCATGCTCCCCACCACCCTCGCCGCCCTTGCCCTGACCACCGCCATGCTCGCCGTCGACCC
>JBIPMO010000184.1:0-6379 GCA_044369085.1 Phycisphaerales bacterium | reverse complement strand
CGTAGTCGGGCGTCACCCCCGCCCACCGCAGCGTGTCGGCCAGGAACATCTCTTCCATGTACATCCCCGGCAGCGACACCGCCCCGCCCGCCTGGATCAGCACCTCATCGCACGCCGCCCCGAGCACAAGCTCGCTCGGCCCGTAGATCTCGGTGAACAGGTGCACCTTCTTCCCGCTCTCGCGCACCCGCCCGATCGCCGCCGACAGCTCCTCAACCTGCGTCCGGTTCAGCGCAGGTTCCGACAGCCGGATCACGATCCCCGCCAGCCCGTCGTTACGCCCCGCCGCCTCGTCCAGCAAGGCGATCACATCCCGCAGCGTCTCCTTCTGGCTCGACGCCATGAAGAACGGAGCACCAGTCTGCCGCTCCGCCAGCGACTTCTCGATCTTCAGGAATCCGACAGTCGGGCCAGCGATGGCCGCCCCGGCCAGCCCGAGCACCAGCGAGGCCGAGAGAGAGGCGAGGGTCTTCCGCATGGGATGGTGTCCTTGTTGGAGCAATATCGGTTCAGCGCGCACGACCAGCGCAGCCGGTAAACATCATTCCGGCGAGACCCGCCGGCGTTTCATGATATGTCTCGCACCCCCGCGCGATTCAGCCGCGATACGCCGCCGCGACCTTCGCCAGCGCCTCTCCGATCCGATTCACCTGCTCATCGCTCAGGTTGTGGTGGACCGGGACGCAGAAAAGCGTCCGCGAAAGCCCATCGGCCACGGGCTGATGCTCGCGAGCGAACTGCTCGAACGCGGGCTGACGCGTCAGGCTCCGCGGGTAATGGATCGCCGTCCCCACCCCCTCGGCGTTCAACGCCTTGGTGATCGCATCGCGCACCGTCCCCTCCCCGGGCCGCGCAAACGCCGCCTCGTCCACGCGCACCGGGTACAGGTGATACACCCCTTCGGCCCCGGGCGTGATCATCGGCGCGTGCAGCCCGGGGATCTCCCCGATCGCCGCATCCAGCATCGCCGCGTTCCTGCGCCGCCTGGCCGTGTAGTCGGGCAGCCGGTTGAACTGGCTCAGCCCGATCGCCGCTTCCAGATCGGTCATCCGGTAGTTGTAGCCCACGCGGCCGTGGATGTACTTCTGCGTCTCGCCGTGCGACCGCAGCAGCTTCAACTCCGCGAACAGCTCCGCATCGTTCGTCGACACCAGCCCGCCCTCGCCCGTCGTCATGTTCTTGGTCGCGTAGAACGAGTACGTCACCGCATCCCCGAACGCCCCCATGCCGCGCCCCTTGTACGTCGCCAGGTGCGCCTGCGCACAGTCGTAAACGACCGACAACCCGTGCTCGGCCGCCAGCGCTTCAACACCGTCGATGTTCACCGGGTTGCCGTACAGGTGCGTCGCCGCGATGCACGTCGTCTTGGGCGTCACCTTCGCCGCCGCATCGCGCACATCGATGTTGTACGTCTGCGGATCGGCATCCACGAAAATCGGAACACCCCCGCGAGCCACCACCATCGACACCGTCGCGATGTACGACCACGCCGGCACCAGCACATGATCGCCCGGCTGGATCAAGGGCTCGTACGCGAGCTGCAACGCGCACGTCCCGTTCGCGCACGTCAGAGCGTGCTTGGCGTGCGTCGCCGCCGCGAACTTCTCCTCCAGCGCCAGGCAGTTCTTGCCTTGGGCCATCATCCCCGAACGCATCACACCCACCGCGGCCTGGATGTCATCCTCGCTGATCGTCACCGAAACGATCGGGATGTTCGTCGCCGACACCGGGGTGCCCCCGTTGAGTGCGAGCGTGGAGGCCTCAGGACGCGCGGCAATGGTCTGGGTGGGCATAGTCCCCAAGTTTAGCACGGCCAAAGACACATTTCACCTCAGGGTCAACGCGATCCCAAAGCACCCAGCCTCATTTTGTTCGGCCGATGCCCGCGGATCACGATCCGTGGGCCCCTCCCGCAGCGTCGCCTCACGGCGCCATCCGCAACGCCTCGATCGCCACCGCCCGCCGCTCATCCGTTTCGATCCGGATCAGCACGCCGCACGCCAGCGGCTCTTCATCGGCCACATCAAACTTCAGCGGGTTCTGCCGCGTCATCATCTCGAGCACCGGCTCGATCTTCCGCCCGATCACGCCGCGGTGCCCGCCGCACATCCCAAGGTCCGTGATCGCCGCGAGCCGCTGATCGATGATCCGCGCATCGGCCGTCTGCACGTGCGTGTGCGTCCCCACGATCGCCACCACCTTCCCGGGCCACCGCTCGTTGCAGTGCCACGCCATCGCGATCTTCTCGCTCGTCGCCTCCGCGTGAACCTCAACGATCACCAGCGCATCCGGCTGCTCCTCCGACAACCGCTCGCACACCCGGTCCACCGCCTCAAACGGATCGTTCGCGGGCAGCGACATGAACAGCCGCCCCAGCACCGTCACGATCACCAGCGGCGGCGACCCCGGCGGTAGCGCGCGACGCGGCGGCAGGTTCGGCTCGTGCGCCCCCTCGGGCACCGCACCGGGCATCAGCACGATGTACGGCTTCCCGAACGCCCGCGAGGACAGGTTCGCGGGCCGCGACACCGGCTTGGCCGCATCCTCCAGAACCTCGACCACCTTGCGGTCCTTGAAGCAGTGATCCCCGAGCGTGATCGCATCCGCCCCCGCCCGCCGCAGTTCCTTGTACCCCTCGGGGGTCAGCCCCGAACCCGCCTTGTGGTTCTCCCCGTTCACGATCACCACATCCGCTCGCTGCGCCTCGCGCAGCCGCTTCACCGCCGAAGCAAACGCGCTCTGCCCCGCCCCGCCCACCACATCACCAAAGAATGCAATCGAGAGTGTCGGCATGATGTTCCAGCAAAGTCCACGGGCCCGTTCGCCCATCTGGTCATGTCAGTAACCGCACAAGCACGAGCCCAAGCCACGCCCCAAGTGCCTCAAAATCAGAAACCCCTTCCCCTGCTCTCTCTGCGCCCTCTGCGTCTCTGCGGTGAACGGCTTTCGGAATTGTTCCTAGTGCCCCGCCGTCGCGAGCCGGCAGAAAATCTCCATCCCGATCGGCATCGCATCATCATTGAAATCAAACTCGGGTGTGTGCAGGTTCGGATAGCTCGCCGCGCCCTCGGGCTTCAGCCCCAGGAAGAAAAAGCACGCGGGCACGTGCTTGCCATAGAACGAAAAATCTTCCCCCCCCATCGTCGGATGCTCGCGCTCGATCACCTTCGCCGCCCCCAGCGCCTCGCGAGCCACCCGCCTGAATCGCTCCGTCGCCTCCGGATGATTCTCCGTCACCGGGTACCCCTTGCGCCACGCGATGTGCGCTGTCGCGCCATACGCCGCCGCCGTCGTGTCCACGATCCGACGGAACTCGCGCTCCGTCATCGCCCGCGTCTCCGCGTTCAGCGTCCGGATCGTCCCCATCATTTCCACCGAATCCGGGATCACGTTCTCCGCATGCCCGCCGTGGATCGACCCCACCGTCACCACCACGCTGTCGAGCGGGCTCGCCCGCCGTGCCGCGATCGCCTGCAGCGCCTGAATCACCGCCGCCGACACCACGATCGGATCGATACACAGGTGCGGATACGCCGCATGCCCGCCCTTGCCCTTGATCGTCAGCGTGAACTCATCCGTCGCCGCGAGCAGCGGGCCCGTCCGCGTCGCCACGCACCCCAGCGGCAACTCCGGCCACCCGTGCAGCCCGTAGATCGCATCGGCGGGCCTGCCCAGCACCTTGCCGCTCAGCACCCCATCGTTGCACATCTTCTCGCCCCCCGCGCCCCCCTCCTCCGCGGGCTGAAACACAAACAGCACGTTGTTCGGCCGGTGCCCCATCCCCGCCAGCACGCGAGCCGTCCCCAGCAGCATCGATGTATGCCCATCATGCCCGCACGCGTGCATCACACCCGCGCTCACCGATGCGTACGCCTTGCCCGTGTTCTCCGGGATCGGCAGCGCATCCATGTCCGCTCGCAGAGCCACGGTCTTGGCCCGCTCGGCGTTCAAAGTCGCGGGCAGATACCCCAGCACACCCGTCCCCCCCGCCAGCCCCGCGATGCGCTCGATCCCAAGCCCCGCCAGCTCGCGAGCCACCACCCCCGAGGTCCGCTTCTCCTGAAACATGATCTCCGGATGACGATGCAGATCATGCCGCAACTCCCGAGCCGCAGCCAGAACCGCCCCCACCGCCCCCCGCACATCAGCGGCCGCGTTCACATCAACCTGCACTGGCGAGCGAACAGTCGTCATGGTCATCCCCAAATCCTAACGACCCCAGAAAGAACGAGCCCGGAACGCCAGTGACGGGTCTTCCTCTCTACATCCTCTAGGTGGGATGGGTTTTCAACCCGTCTCTACCACTTCTACGGCTTCTGGCTCCTTCCCAATGCCTGATGCCCGATGCCTGCTCCCCGCCTGCCGCCCCCCTCACCCCCGCCCACTGATCCGCGCAAACGTCTCATCATCCAGCCCCACATACTCCCGCATGTACTTGTCGTACGTCTCCGAATCCTGATCCCGCGACAGGTCCAGCCGCAGCTCGTTGATCACCTTGGTCCCCTGACCGATCCACTCCCTCCACGTCTCCGCCGAGATGTGATCGGCGATCCACAACCCCACCGGGCCGCGAAACGGCGGGCGCTCCATCTTCGTCCCGGGCCGCCCGGTCTTCGAGCACATGAACGCCCCCGAGGCCTCCAGCGCCTCCGCCTTCGTGTCCTCACCCGCCACCTTGGGCGGAGTCATCCCCAATGTCTTCATCATCTCCGCCATCGCCCGCTTGGGCATCAGGTCGCCCTTCACCGCGGCGACCTCATACCCCTTCAGCAGCACCGCCTCGGCCTGCCGAGGCTTGCCCGCCTTGATCAGCATCTCCGCCCCGAGCTGAAACGCCTTGCTCATGTCCGGGTTCACCTCCGTGCACCGCAGGTACGACCCCGCCGCATCCTCGAGCCGCCCCGCCTCCGCGTACGCCCGAGCCAGCGAAAAGTGAGCCATCTCGTTGGTCGGATCGGCCTGAGCCATGTTCTCAAACTGTGCGATGCGCTGAGCAAGGTCCATGCGAATGAATTCTCCGTGAGCAAGGTGAAGCACAGAGGATAGGTCACAACGAGCCCCGGGCGCAAAGCCCGGGGCATCTGGGCTACCCTTTGTGCCCCATGTCCCCCGCCCACCGCCATCGCTTCGATGCCCTGCTCGAGGAAGTCCTCGACAGCCTCGCCCCACGCCTCCGCGACCTGCTCGAAGAGGTCCCCCTCATCGTCGATGACCGCCCCGAGCCCGACCTCGCCCGCTCCCTCTACACCGAGCTCGGCCACGAGCCCGGCGAGTCCCTCGAAGACTTCACCTCAACCCTCTGCGGGCTGCACACCGGCATCGCTCTCACCGAGCGCAGCGTCTCAAACTCGGGCGACCTCCCCGACCACATCCGCATCTTCCGCGAAGGCATCGTCAACATCGCGGGCGGCTGGCAGCCCCAGGAAGGCGAGACCCGCCAGCACGTCGATGAGGCCGTCTACGAAGAAATCGCCATCACCGTCCTCCACGAGATCGGCCACCACTTCGGCCTCGACGAGAAAGACCTCGAGGAACTGGGGTACGCGTAGGCCTCCGGCCCGGAGGCGCCCGACGTCACCCCCGCGGAACTCCTGAAACCGCCCGATCGAAAATCCGAACCGTCCCCAGGAGACTCCCCGGGGTGGTCCAGATCGGGAGCACTCATTTGCTGCAGCATGCGACAAACGATCACGTCTCGCTGTTCCGATGGACCGGGGCGCTGGGCATCCTTGCAACGGGCGTGTACCTCGCCAAGACGCTTCTGCCGCTCCCAGATGCCGCGCACCTCGCGTGCGTGCTCTCATTCGGGCCTCTGGTCGTCGCGGGCTCGCCCGGGCTCGCTCGCTTCGCGCAGGCAAACCGCCACCGCGCGTACATCGATGTCGCCAAAATCTTCGCCATCATCGCTGGCACATTTCACATCGCCATGGTCTCGGTCCAGCTCACGACCATCCATTTCATGCGGGAGGACATCCGCGAAGCCGCGACCGACACCGCCAAGGCAGCGCTGCGCGAGATACTCAGCGGCGTTTTCACCGTCCAGCTCGGACTCTGCTTCGTGTGGGACCTGTTCATCGGCCTTGCCACGATCCTGTTCAGCATCGCGCTGCTGTCCTACGGCATCGTCGGCCGCATCATCGCTGTCCTGGGGCTGCTCATCGCCGCTGCCTTCCTGTCATTCAAGCTCTACACCTTCCCCGTCCCGCCAGCCGACGCGGGCCTGTTCGACCTGGGTCCGGGCATGGGTTCGTGGTTCCTGGCCTTCTCGATCTTTGTGCTCGTCACCGCCCGTCGATACGGTCAAGGCGCAGGCCGCGATGCGACGAGCATCGTTGTGACCAGCAGCTGAGTCTCCCGCACCAGCCCACGACACCACGCC
>JBIPMO010000183.1:0-6399 GCA_044369085.1 Phycisphaerales bacterium | reverse complement strand
GGCATCGTTGGTGTGCAGCGTGCTGAGGACGAGGTGGCCCGTGAGCGCTGCCTGCACGGCGGTGTGGGCGGTTTCCTGATCGCGGATCTCGCCGACGAGGATGACATCGGGGTCCTGGCGCAGCAGAGCCTTGAGGGCCCGCGCGAAGGTCATGCCGATCTTTTCGTGCGTCTGGGTCTGCGTGATGCCTTCGAGGTGATACTCGACCGGGTCTTCGACGGTCGAGATGTTCATGGACTTCTTGTCCATCTGGCGCAGCGAGGCGTAGAGGGTGGTTGTCTTGCCCGATCCGGTGGGGCCGGTGACCAGCACCACGCCGTGCGGCTGGTCGATCTGGTGTCGCCAGCTCGTGAGCGTGTCCTCGGAGAAGCCGAGCATGTCGAGGGAGACGTTGATCGACTTGGTATCGAGGATGCGAAGCACGACTTTTTCGCCGTAGGTCGTGGGGATGGTCGACATGCGGAGGTCGAGCTTGCGGCCCTGGACGTTGCAGCGGATGCGGCCGTCCTGGGGCAGGCGGCGCTCGCTGATGTCCAGGTTGCCCATGATCTTCAGGCGGGAGATGATGGCGGCGGCCATGCGGAAGGGTGGCTGCATCATCTCGAAGAGTTCGCCGTCGATGCGGAAGCGGACCTTGATGGTCTTGTCGCCGGGCTCGATGTGGATATCGCTCGCCCCCTCCTTCGACGCGGTGTGGATGATGTAGTTGACGTAGCGGATGACCGGGGACTCGCCCGCCTCTTTTTCGAGGTCGGACTCGGCGGTCTCGGTGGCCTCGACGCGCACATCGTCTTCCTCGATGTCGCCGAGGATCTCATCGACGTTGACCTCCTGCTCGGGCGCGGCTTCGAGCGGGGCCATCGCGAGCTTCAGGTCGCTGGGCGGAACCACCACCACGAGCACCGAGCGCGCGCCGAGCCGGCGCTTCACCTCATCGACCAGAAAGACATCATCGGGCCTGCAGGTGGCGAGCACGATGCGGCCCTGCTCGGTGCCCAGGGGCAGCGCGGCGCTCTCGCGGCAGAACTCGGGGGTGAGGCGGTGGACGAGTTTGTCATCAAAGTGGGCGTCCGGCCCCATCGCTTCGAGGCGGCGGAAGGGCAGGGACATGGAGCGTGCGACCATCTCGAAGAGCCTGAACTCGTCGGTGCCCTGCTCGAGGAGGAGCTCGATCAGACGCTTGCCCGGAGACTGCTTGACGATGGTCTCGGCCGCCTGAAACTGCTTGGGCGTGGCGATGTTGTTGGTCAGCAGCAGCGAGCGCAGGTCGCCGCCATCGGTCGCCGGGTTGTAGAGGGATGTGGAAGTGGTGTTGGTGAGCGGGTCGTTCAGCGCGGCGCCGCGTGAGGCGGTGTCGGAGAGTGCGGGCGGCGGCGGGGTTTCGATGGCGCGGCCGACCTCGCTGGCGGCGCTCTCCGCTGCCGCCAGGGCCTGCTCGGCGATGTGCGGCGCGGGGACCTGAGCGGGCAGCTGCTGCGGCGATTCGTCCGAGGCGAAGTCGATCGGCACGAATCCGTCGTTCGGGGTTGTGGCGTTCGCGAGCGGTGGCTCGGGGGTTGGGATCGGCGCGGGGGCAGGCTCGGCGGCGGGCTTCACCGGCTGGGCGGCCGCGGCTGGATCTTTGGCACCCAGGTCACTGAGCAGGGATTCCAGTCGGAGCTTGGCCACGCGAGGTCCTTTGTGTTTGCTGATATGGGTATCGCGGTGAGCTAGCGCTTGCCATCGCCTGCTTCGGCCATGGACAGCACGAACACCTGGTCATCGGCGGCGATCTCGACAGCGCGGCCATCGATCGACTTGACCGTGAAGAACTCGCCGACGCGGTCGCCGACCTTGACCATCTCGCCCGAGATGCGGGCGACGGGGACACGCCCGGCCATCACGCTGTTGAGCTGCAGCTTCGACGCGGCATCCTTCAGGCTGGCGATGCGCTGCTCGCGCTCGCGGCGTGACATTTCGGCCGGATCGGGCGCCTTGTCGGTGGCGACCGCCTCGGGGGCTCGCAGGGCCTTCCATTCGAAGGGGTTCATCTGGATCTCTTCGAGCGGCACCTGATCGACGCCGACGGTCTTGAGATCGCTGAGGATCTTGGTGTGGTCCTTCTTGTGCCCGCCTTCTCCGTCGAGGGGGTAGTCGATCTTGACGTTGACGAGGTCGAGGTTGGCGCCGATGCCCGCCAGGCGCATGGCGCCCAGCATGAGCCCCGCGGCCGCGATGACGAGCCCAAGGATCAAGGGGCCGGAGAGTCGGCGCTTTGGCTCGACATCGCCTTCGGCGAAGAAGCCGCCGGCTGTTGCGAGTCCCTGCGGCGGGCCAGCGCCGTCGGTGGGCGGCGTCGCGTTCCCCGCCGAGGGTTCTTCCGCCGGGATCGTTGAGGGGATTCTCAGGCTCATTGCGCGGCTCCATCCGTGCGTGCGCCGCCGGGCTCGAAGTAGATGCTCAGGGTGAAGGCGGCTTCCATCGTTCCATCGACATCGTCGAGCTTCTTGACCTTGAGCTCGGGCATGCGCGTGACGCGCTGCATTTCCTCCAGGTGCAGGAGGAAGGAGTAGAAGTCATCGAAATCGCCGGTGATTGTCATCTCCAGCGGCTGCTCCATGTACGCGGCGGCGGGGACGGGCTTGGCGCTCCGCACCTTGGGGAGCGACAGGCGGCTCTCGCGGGCCAGGGTGGCGACCTGTTCGAGCACGACATCCACTTCCTTGTTGTCGGGGAGTCGGCTCTCGACCAGCGAGATGCCCGAGGCGATCTCCTCGTTGACTTTCTTGAGGTCCTCGTTGCGAGCGGTCGCTGCCGCTAGCTTTTCGAGGACCTGCTCCTTGTGCTCGATCTCGCGGCGTGCCTGCTGGATATCGCTGTTCTGCGGGCGGAAGACGAACCAGTACGACGCCAGCGGCATCGCGACGAGCACGAGCAGGAAGATCATCTCGCGAAGTCCCAGTCTCATGGGGCGGCCTCCTCGCTGGTCGTGGCCGGGGTGTTGGCCTGGGCCGGGCCCGAGCGCGGGGCTCCGGGCTGCATCGCGTCCCGCTGGAGGCGCTGCGCGGCCAGCGGGGTGATTCGGCGGGCATCAGCCTCGGTCTTCAGCCGCGCTTCGATGCGGAACTTGTTCAGCTCCTGCTCCTGTATGATCGCTTTTTCGCTGAAGCGGATCTCGACCTCGGTGAGCAGCGGGGATCGTTGCAGCTCGGCGACGTACTGGGCCACGCTGTTGTGCGTCGTGGTCACGCCGACGAGGATGAGGTTTGTGGTGAAGCGCGGCGGGGCGATGACGGGCTTGGCTGGCTTGTCTTCCTTCTGCTCGGGCTTGTCGTTCTTGGCGGCGCGAGAGGCCTTGGCGTCGCCCTTGGCCGACTTGCTGCTCTTGGATGGGCGTTTGGCCTTGGGGTCGGCGGCCGGCGCGGTGGGCTCGGCGATGCGCGTGCTCTTGACCTCGAGCTCGAGGATCGTGACATCGGCGGGCATGCGGTTGATGAGCTCGGCGAGCAGGATCGATCGCGGGACGCGCTCGATGAGCGCGGTGGTGAGCTCTGCCTTCTGCAGCAGCGATTCCTTGCGCTCTTCGAGCTGCTTGAGCTGCTCGATGTCCTTGGCGGCCTGGGCGTAGCGGACGTTGATCGCCTCCTGATGTCGCTTGACATCGTGCCACTGGCGGCTGGTGACGAGGAACGCCCCCACGACACCGAGCGACACGACGACGAAGAGCGACAGCGCCAGCAGGTTGGTGCGGGACTCGGTCCTGCGCTCGATGTAGTCCTCGGGCAGGAACGATCGATCCTGCGCGGGTGTTTGTTGCTTGAGCCCGATCATCCCGTTGCCTCCTCCACGCTCATAGGTCAGTGGGCAGAACGCACAGCCCCAGCGACACGGCCCAGCCGGGACCGCCCGATTTCACAGCGTCGCCCTCGCAGCGGTACCCCGCTTCGCGAGGGAGCGACGCCAGGGGGTCGGCCATCTGGGCCGGGACACGAACCCCGCGAGCGATCGCTCGGCAGGTCTCGGTGCGCAGCGCCTCGCCGCCGACGAAGACCAGCCGCTCGATCTTGCGATCGGGGAAGAGCGCCTGGTGATAGCGCACGCACTGGGCGATCTCGTCGGCGAGGATGGAAAGTTCGGAGTTCACCGTGTCGGCGGCGGGCGGGGCCTCGGCGAGGGCCAATCCTCCATCGGAAGATGGGGGCGCGGCCCGCGGGGCGGGCGTTGGGGCTGCGCCGGCGGAGATCTGTCTGCCGCCGACTCCGATGGTCTTGGCGACAACCAGGTCTCGGCCGTGGGACACGACGACCTTGGTCGAGCTTGAGCCGAGGTCCACGATCAGGGTGGCGGAGGCCGGCGAGTCCTGCTTGTGCAGGCGGTCCATGCTGCGGACCAGGGCCATGTGCTCGGAGTGCACGCCGACGGGGTCGAGTTTGCACGCCTTGAGGGCCCGCATGTGGGCGACGACCGCCTCGCGCGGCATGGCGAAGCAGACCACCTCGGACTTCTTGTGGCCGCCGCGGCTGACCTCGCCGACCTCGAAGTGACGCGTGATGAGGGTCGCCGGTTCGCGGCCCGTGACGCCGCGCAGTTCTTCACCGATGATGTCGGTGATGTTCTTGTTGCCATCCTTGGGGACCTGGACGTGCTGCGCAAAGCAGTGGGCGCTCGAGATGGCGCACGCGACGCGCTTGCCCTTGAAGGACCCGGCCCGGAGCATCTCCGCGAGCGCGGCGGCCTGCCATTCAAGGCGTTCAACGGGCTTGTTCCAGAGTTCGGCGGGGACATCGCGGGATGCCTGGCCGATGAGCGTGGGGAGGTCGGATTGTTCGCCCGGCGGCGTGGCCTGCAGCACTTTCAGCCGGGCGACGCCGAAGTCGACACCGATCGGGGGCGGACTGGCCGACTTGAGGAAACCGAAGGGCATCGGGCGCGCTCCTGCATCGTGGCGGCACACGGGCCGCGCATCGCACCTGATTTCGGCTGCGTGAACCCCGCCCATCAGCCCGCGCCCGGCTGCGGGCGTGTTCCCGGCGCTCGCGCGTGGGCCGTGCTACCCCTGACGGCTGCGAGGGCTCGGCGTGCTGACCGGAGCGCTGGTTATCAGAGCGACCGAGAACTACCGGGCCGCGGCGGCGGCCACCGGAAGATCGCGCGTGTCCGCGGCGGTGGCGCTCTGGCGGATCAGCCAACCGCCACCGATCCACAACGCGAGTGCTGCCAAGGCGCTGAGCCCGGCGGCGGCGACGCGGCCGCCGTAGGGGGTGACCTGCAGGCTCTTGCCATCGTCGGGGCTGGCCTCGAAGAAAGGGACGAACGCCAGTCGCAGGTAGTAGTAGGCGGCGATGGCGGAGTTGAGGCCCATGATGATGACCAGGGCCATCTCGCCCGCGCTGATCGCGCTGGTGAACAGGAAGAGCTTGCCCCAGAACCCCAGCAGCGGCGGCAGGCCGAGCAGGCTCAGCGAGCAGATGACCATGGTCCAGCCCAGGAGCGGGTGGGTCTTGGTGAGGCCGCGGAGGTCCTCGAAGGTCTCGATCTCTTCGCGCACGCCGCCCGCCGAGCGGCGCTCAAGGCACGCGAGGACGGCGAAGACACCCAGGTTCATGAACCCGTAGCAGAGGAGGTAGAACAGGGTGGCGGCGACGCCGTTTTGATAAAGCGGGCCGCCCGCTGCGCCCGGCCCGGCGATCAGACCCACGAGCATGTAGCCCGAGTGCGCGATCGAGGAGTAGGCCAGGACGCGTTTGACGTTCCGCTGGAGCAGCGCGAGCACGTTGCCGACGGTCATGGTCATCGCGGCCATGACCCAGAGCACAGCGCGGACCGGCTCGGGGAGCGAACCCTCGCCGAAGGCCCAGCCGATGGTCGAGGCGAGCAGGATCAGCACGATGATGCCCGCCGCTTTGGGGACGAACGCGAGGAAGGCCGAGACGCTCGACGATGCCCCCTCGTACACATCGGCGGTGTAGAAGTGCATCGGAACGGCGGCGATCTTGAAAGAGACGCCGACCATCGCGAGCACCATCCCGAGCACACCCATGGTGGAGACCGATCCGCCCTCGACGGCCTGCTTGGCGAAGACCCCGGCGATGCCCGGGTTGACACCGTCGCCGAAGAGCAGGGTGGTGCCCGTGGCACCGTAGAGGAAGGCGAAGCCGTAGAGGAAGAAGGCGGCCCCGAGGGCGCCCAGGAAGAAGTACTTGATTCCCGCCTCCTGGCTGCGCGTGCCGGAGGTTGAGATGCTGACCATCACGTAGGTTGGGAGGCTGACAAGTTCGAGGGCCAGGAAGATCCAGATGAGGTCATCGGCGGTGGTGCAGAGCATCAGCCCGGTGAGGCTGAAGAGCGCGAAGGAATAGAACTCGGCCCGGGTGGCGCGGATGCCATCCCAGCGACGCCCGGCGGTGACGGACGCCTCGT